>NZ_VIGS01000050.1:0-16583 GCF_006704135.1 Micrococcus sp. R8502A1 | reverse complement strand
TGATACTCGTAGATGCTTAGTCTCGGATATGTGTTTTTTTTTTTTTTTTTTTTTTTTTTTTTTTTAAAGCAGAAGCCGGCATAGGAGATGTAGCTCCGTCTCGGGGGGTCGGAGATGTGTATAGGAGACGGGCGCTGCGGGGCGGCGGTGCTCACGGGCGCTCTCCTTCCGTGGTGGGGTGGGCGGCGGGCGCCGCGCCGGTGGTGCCGGGCGTGTCCGCGGCGACGTCCGTGCCGGAGGCGAGGGCCGCGTCGTCGGGGGTCTGGCCGGCCATCATGAGGCCGAGCGTCTCGCGCGAGGTGTCCCCCGGCACGATGCCGACGATCCGCCCGTGGTACATCACGGCGATCCGGTCGGCCAGCTCGAGGACCTCGTCCAGCTCGGTGGAGACGATCAGCACGGGGGTGCCGGCGTCGCGCTCGGCGATGATCCGGTCGTGCAGGAACTCGATCGAGCCGACGTCCACGCCGCGCGTGGGCTGCGAGGCGATGAACAGGCGCAGCCCGTCCACGAGCTCGCGGGCCATGACGACCTTCTGCTGGTTGCCTCCCGAGAGGGAGGAGACCGGCAGGTCCACGCCCTGGGTGCGGACGTCGAACTCGGCCACGCGGCGCTCGGCGAGCGCCCGCACCGCGGCGGGGCGCATCTGCACGGCGTTGCCGGCCGGGGCGACGTCGTACCGGTTGAGCACCATGTTCTCCGCCACGGAGAACGGGCCGACGAGCCCGTCCGTGGAGCGGTCCTCGGGCACGAAGCCGACGCCGGCGCGGATGATCTGGCGGGTGGACCGGCCGATCAGCTCCCGGCCGTCCAGGGTGACGGAGCCGGTGGCCTTGACCAGGCCCATGATCGCCTCGGTCAGCTCGGTCTGCCCGTTGCCCTGCACACCGGCCACGGCGAGGACCTCGCCCTGGCGGATGGCGAAGGACACGGCGTCCAGCAGCACCTGGCCCGTGGGCGAGACGACGGAGAGGTCCTCGACGCGGAACGTCTCCTCCCCCAAGGTGGGGGCCGTCTTGCGCCGCTCGAGGACGACGTTCCGGCCCACCATGAGGGCGGCCAGCTCGGCGGCCTCGGCGGAGGGGTCCGCCGTGCCGACCACGCGGCCGCGGCGCAGCACGGTGATGTCGTCCGAGACGGCCTTGACCTCGCGCAGCTTGTGGGAGATGAACACGATCGCCGTGCCGTCCGCGCGCAGCTGGCGGATGATGCCGAGCAGCTCGTCGGTCTCCTGGGGGGTGAGCACGGCGGTCGGCTCGTCCAGGATGAGGATGCGTGCGTCGCGGACGAGGGCCTTGATGATCTCGACGCGCTGCTGCACGCCCACGGGCAGGTCCTCGACGACGGCGTCCGGGTCCACGTCGAAGCCGTACTGCGCGGAGATCTCCCGGATCCGCCGGCGGGTGGCCTCGAGGTCGAGCACGCCCAGGGCGCGGGTGTGCTCGTCGCCGAGGGCCACGTTCTCGGCCACCGTGAAGACGGGCACGAGCATGAAGTGCTGGTGCACCATGCCGATGCCCGCGCGCATGGCCTCACCGGGGCCGGAGAACCGGACGGGCTCGCCGTCGAGCAGGATCTCCCCCTCGGTGGGCTCGTAGAGCCCGAAGAGGACGTTCATCAGGGTGGACTTGCCGGCGCCGTTCTCACCGAGGAGGGTGTGCACCCGCCCCGACTCCACGGTCAGGTTCACGTCCTCGTTCGCGGCGAACGAGCCGAAGCGCTTGGTGATCCCGCGCAGTTCGAGCCTCATCGAGGGCCTTCCGTCTGGTCGATGCTCGTGGTGCCGCGCTCGGCGGCGGGGGCGGGCCGGGCGCCCGCGCGCCGCGGGGCCGGTCCGGAGGGGTCCGGGCCGGCCCTGCGGCGGTGGCGAGGCGGGTCAGGCCTCCGGGGAGTACTCCGAGCCGACCTTCAGCTCGCCCGAGACGATCTTGGCCTCGAGGTCCTTGAGCTCGTCCTTGAGCTCCTGCGGCACCGTGTCCTCGAAGTCGTGGAACGGGGCCAGCTCGACGCCCTTGTTCTCCAGCGTGCCCACGTAGGGCTCGGCCGAGAACTCGTCCTTCAGGTCCGCGGCGATCACGTCGGAGACGGACTGGCCCATGTTCTTCTTCACCGAGGTGAGGATCAGGTTGCCGTCCTTGGTGGACTCGTAGCCGTCCGAGTCCGGCCAGATGACCTTGACGTCCTTGCCGCCCTGGTTCGCCTCGCGGACGGCGTCCAGGGTGCCCAGGCCCACGGGGCCCGCCACCGGCATCACGATGTCGGCGCCCTCGTTGATGAAGTTGGCGGTGTTCGTCTTGCCGTTGGCCACGTTCTGGAAGTCGCCCGTGAAGGAACCGGTCTTCGCGTCCTTGTCCCAGCCCAGGACCTTGACGTCCTTGTCCTTGACCTCGTTGTAGTGCTCCACGCCGCGGGCGAAGCCGTCCATGAAGATGGTGACGGTGGGGATCTCCATGCCGCCGTAGGTGGCCACGGTGCCGGTCTCGGTGGTGCCCGCCGCCAGGTAGCCGGCCAGGAACGCCGCCTGCGCCGTGTCGTAGGTGAGCTTCTGGAAGTTGTCGGAGAAGCCCTCCGCGGTGACGTCCACGCCGAAGAAGTGGGTGTCCGAGTGCTGCGCGGCGATCGGCTTCATGGCGTCGCCGAGGAGGAAGCCCACGCCGATGACGGCGTCGCAGTCGGCGTTGACCATGGCGGTCACGTTCGGGGTGAACTCGCTGGGCTCGTTCGACTCGGCCTCGCTGGTGGTGATGCCGTAGGCCTTCTCGGCGGCCTTGAGGCCCTCGTAGGAGGACTGGTTGAAGGAGCGGTCGTCGAAGCCGCCCTCGTCCGAGACGATGCAGGCCTTGTAGTCCTTGTTGTCCGAGCCGACGCCGTCCACGGTGGCGATGGCCTCGCTCTCGGCGGCGCCGGAGCCCGAGGCCTCGGACTGCTCCGGCGGGGCGCCGCACGCGGTCAGCAGCAGGCCGGAGACGCCGAGCGCGGCGACGGGGAGCAGGAGACGACGACGGCGCGCGGCCGAGGGGGTGGCGATGCCCATGGGGTCCTCATTTCGGAAGGCACGGTGCGAGGTCCGCGGCCGGTGGCCGCGGAAAGACGGGGCCCGTGCGGGCGGCCCCGTCCGGATGAGCGCGAGTCTACCGAACGGTGGGCCCGTCCCCTCCGGCGGGTGCGGGCGGCGGGGTCAGTGGTGGTCCTCGCCCGTGAGCACCTGCAGCGCGGCGGCGGTGAAGACCCGCATGCCCACGCCGATGGCCCGCTCGTCCGGCGCGTAGTCCCCGCGGTGCAGATCGTAGATGGGGCCACCCGGGGACCGGGTGCCGAGGCGCAGCATGGAGCCGGGCACCTTCTGGGTCATCCAGGCGAAGTCCTCGCCGCCCATCGACTGCGGGGTCAGGACGATCGCCCGCGAGCCGAGCTCCCGCCGCGCCGCGGTCTCGATCAGCGCCGTCTCGCCCTCGGTGTTGTGCACCGGCGGGACGCCGCGCACGTGCTCGAGCTGCACGTGCACGCCGTACGGCGCGGCCACCTGCCGGACCACCTCGTCGAGCAGCGCACCGGCCTCCTCCCACACGTCCGCGTCGAGGCAGCGCATGGTCCCGGCCAGGTAGCCGGTGTTGTCGATCGCGTTGGGCGCGCTGCCGGCGGCGATCTGCCCCCACACCACGGAGACGGCCGAGCGCACGTCGATCCGCCGGGAGAGCACGGCGGGCACGTTCACGGCGATCTGGGACAGGGCGAAGACCATGTCCTCGGTGAGGTGGGGCCGCGAGGTGTGCCCCCCGCGTCCGGTGAGGGTGATCCGGATCGTGTCCGCCGCCGAGGTGATGGCGCCGATGCGGGTGCCGATCGAGCCGACGTCGACCTGGGGGTCGCAGTGCGCCGCCAGGATGCGGGGCACGTCGTCGAGGATCCCCTGCCGCAGCACGGCCAGGGAGCCGCCGGGCAGCCGCTCCTCCGCGGGCTGGAAGATGACGCGGACCGTGCCGTGGACCCGCTCGCCGACCGCGCGCAGGTCGGGGTCGGCGGTGGCCCCGCGGAGGATGCGGCCGAGGGCGACGGCCACACCCGCCATGACGGCGGTGTGCATGTCGTGGCCGCACGCGTGCGCGACGCCGTCATTGACGGACACGTAGGGCAGGCCGGTCTCCTCCTCGACCGGCAGCGCGTCGATGTCCGCGCGCAGGGCCAGCACCACCGGCCCCTCCCCGACGTCCACATAGGCGCCCGTGGACTCCATCCGCACGGGCGAGAGCCCATAGCCGGAGAGCAGCTCCACGATGCGGTCGGTGGTGCGGTACTCCTCATAGGAGAGCTCGGGATGCCGGTGCAGGTCCCGGCGGAAGGACACGATCTCGTCCTCGAGCTCGGCCACCACGGGGCCCACCGAGGGGACGGAGGTCGGACGGGGCCCGGTCAGCACGGAGTCGGAGGTGGTCATGGCCCAGCACCCTACTCCGGGGGTGCCGGTCGGTGCGGACCGGACCCGGCCGGGGACGCGGTCAGAGGACCTCGTCCACGCCCTCGGCCTTGAGCGCCTCGACGGCCTTCTTGACCTCCTGCGCGTGCTCCGTGGTGGTGACCAGCAGCGCGTCCTCGGTGTCCACCACGACGACGTCCTCGATGCCGATCAGCGCGATGACGCGCTTCGTGTCCGTCACCACGACGCCGGACGCGTCGTCCGAGTACACCCGCGGGGTGTCGCCGATCACCGTGATGCCGGAGGCGTCCTTGACCGGGTTCAGGCGGGCGATCGCCGCGAAGTCCCCCACGTCGTCCCACGTGAAGGAGCCGGGGATCACGGCCACGTCGCCGACGGCGGCGGCGGGCTCGGCCACGGCGTAGTCGATGGCGGTCTTCGTCAGCTCGGGCCACACCCGGGCCATGACCTCGTCCCGCTCCGGCGTCTCCCACGCGCGGGCGATCTCCATCAGGCCGGCGTGCAGCGCGGGCTCGTTCTCTTCGAGGTGGGCCAGCATGAGGCCCACGGGCGCCACGAACATGCCCGCGTTCCAGAGGTAGCGGCCGGACTTCACGTACTGCTGGGCGACCTTCAGGTCCGGCTTCTCCACGAACGCGGCGACGTCATGCGCGTCCGGAGCGCCGGCCACGCGGAGGCGGCGGCCCCGGCGGATGTAGCCGAAGCCCGTGGCCGCGTGCGTGGGCTCGATGCCGATGGTCACGATCCGGCCGGTGGCCGCCGTCTCGACGGCCTGCCGCACCGCGTCCTGGAAGACCTCCACCGGGGAGATCACCTGATCCGCCGCGAACGAGCCCATGATCGTGTCCGGGTCACGCAGGGAGAGGATCGCCGCGGCCAGGCCGATGGCGGCCGCGGAGTCCTTCGGCGAGGGCTCGAGCACCAGATCCGTCTCCGCCAGGGCCGGCAGCTGCGTGCACACCGCCTCCCGGTGGGCCTCCCCGGTCACCACGAGCATGCCCGCGGCCAGGGGCGCCAGACGGTCCCACGTGGCACGGATCAGGGTCTGGCCCGAGCCGGTGAGGTCGTGGAGGAACTTCGGCGCGGCGGCCCGCGAGAGGGGCCACAGGCGGGTGCCCACGCCCCCGGCGGGGATCACGGCGTGGAAGCGGGACAGGGCCGTGCCCGGCGCGGCCTCGCGCGGGGCATCGGTCAGGTTCGGATCGGTGCTCACCGGCCCAGACTACGGAACCGTCCGGACGGGGGACCACTCGACGCGTCCCAGGCGGGGCACAGCCCAGACCGAACAGGACGGCGGCGGGGCGCCGCACGCGTCACAGTGGTCGCCCGGGTCCCCGATCGGGCACGGAGGCGCGGGAAGGGTCTACCCTAGGCGGAGGAATCCACTCGCACACGCCCCTGCCCGTCGTCGTCCCACGGCGGAGGACCGGGATCGTGCATTCCCCCTGGAGGTATCAACCGTGTCTAGCGCCACTGCGCAGGCCCCGGCCAAGAACGGCCGCGGAACCCTGTACCGGGGCCACGGCGGCATGTGGTCCTGGGTGGGCCACCGCGTCACCGGCGTCGTCATCTTCTTCTACCTGCTCGTCCACGTGCTGGACACGGCCCTGGTCCGGGTCTCCCCCGAGGCCTACAACGCCGTGATCGGCTCGTACAAGACGTGGTACTTCGCGCTCGGCGAGGCCGGCCTCGTCGCGGCGATCATCTTCCACGCCCTGAACGGCCTGCGCATCATCCTGGTCGACTTCTGGAAGGGCGGCACCCAGCACCACAAGACCCTGCTGTGGATCGTGCTGGGGCTGTGGGTCGTCCTGACCCTGGGCTTCGCCATCCGTCATTTCAGCCTCGCACTCGGAGGTCACTGAGCCATGAGCACCACCGCTGAGACCACCATCGCGGCGCCCCGCAGCCGCCGTCTGGACCCCAAGTACACGCGCGACGGCGGCGGCCGCGGCAACTTCGAGATGCTCGCCTGGCTGTTCATGCGCATCTCTGGTGTCTTCCTCGTCGTGCTGATCGCCGTGCACCTGACCACCAACCTGCTGGTGGGCGACGGCATCCACGCCATCGACTTCGGCTTCGTGGCCGGCAAGTGGGCGCACCCGCTGTGGCAGTTCTGGGACCTGGCCCTCCTGTGGCTGGCCATGCTGCACGGCGCCAACGGCGTGCGCACGATCATCAACGACTACACCCGCCGCGGCAGCGCCCGCTTCTGGCTGACGATGATCCTGTACATCGCCACGGCCGTGATCATCATCCTCGGCACCCTGGTGATCTTCACCTTCGATCCCTGCATGGTGGACGCCTCCGGCGCCCTGCTCGAGGGCTCCCCGGCCTTCTGCGGCTGACCCCGGCAACGTTCACCCTGCGGTGCGGCCGGCCCGAGCGGCCGCCGCGTCACAGACACCCAGAAAGAGAGACCTGAATGCAGGTGCACAAGTACGACGTGGTGATCGTCGGCGCCGGCGGCGCGGGCATGCGCGCGGCCATCGAGGCCGGTCAGCGCGCGCACACCGCCGTCCTCACCAAGATCTACCCCACGCGTTCCCACACCGGCGCGGCCCAGGGCGGCATGTGCGCGGCCCTCGCCAACGTCGAGGAGGACAACTGGGAGTGGCACACGTTCGACACCGTCAAGGGCGGCGACTACCTGGTGGACCAGGACGCCGCGGAGGTCATGGCCAAGGAGGCCATCGACGCGGTGCTCGACCTCGAGAAGATGGGCCTGCCCTTCAACCGCACCCCCGAGGGCAAGATCGACCAGCGACGCTTCGGCGGCCACACCCGTGACCACGGCAAGGCGCCCGTGCGCCGCGCCTGCTACGCCGCGGACCGCACCGGCCACATGATCCTCCAGACGCTGTACCAGAACTGCGTCAAGCACAACGTGGAGTTCTACAACGAGTTCTACGTGCTCGACCTGCTGCTGGTGGAGGAGGACGCCGTGCGCGAGGACGGCACCGCCTACAAGCAGAAGCGCACCGCCGGCGTCGTCTCCTACGAGCTGGCCACCGGCGAGATCCACGTCTTCCAGGCCAAGTCGGTCGTCTTCGCCACCGGCGGCGCCGGCAAGGTGTACAAGACCACCTCGAACGCCCACACCCTCACCGGCGACGGCATGGCCATCGCCTACCGCGCGGGCCTGCCGCTGGAGGACATGGAGTTCGTGCAGTTCCACCCGACCGGCCTGGCCGGCCTGGGCATCCTGCTCTCCGAGGCCGCACGCGGCGAGGGCGGCATCCTCCGCAACGCGGACGGCGAGCGCTTCATGGAGCGCTACGCCCCCACCATCAAGGACCTCGCCCCGCGCGACATCGTGGCCCGGTCCATGGCCGAGGAGGTCCGTCAGGGCCGCGGCGCCGGTCCCAACAAGGACTACGTGCTGCTCGACCTGACGCACCTGGAGCCCTCGCACATCGACGAGAAGCTCCCGGACATCACCGAGTTCGCCCGCACGTACCTGGGCGTCGAGCCCTACACGGAGCCGGTGCCGGTGTTCCCCACCTGCCACTACTTCATGGGCGGCATCCCCACGAACATCAAGGCCGAGGTCCTCCAGGACAACGACACCGTCGTGCCGGGCCTGTACGCCGCCGGCGAGGTGGCCTGCGTATCCGTGCACGGGTCCAACCGCCTGGGCACCAACTCGCTGCTGGACATCAACGTGTTCGGCCGCCGCGCCGGCATCTACGCCGCCGAGTACGCCGTGCAGGCGGACTGGGTGGAGCTGCCCGAGGGCGGCGAGCTGCCGACCGTGGAGCACATCGAGAACCTGCGCTCCGCCACCGGCTCCGAGCGCGTCGCGGACATCCGCGCCGAGCTCCAGGAGTCCATGGACGCGGACATGCAGGTCTTCCGCGACGAGGACTCGATCCGCCGCGCACTGGCCAAGATCGAGGAGCTGCGCGGGCGCTACGAGAACGTGTCCGTCCAGGACAAGGGCCACCGCTTCAACCTCGACCTGCTCGAGGGCATGGAGCTGGGCTATCTCCTGGACATCGCCGAGGCGATGACCCTCGCGGCCCTGGGCCGCAAGGAGTCCCGCGGCGGCCACTACCGCGAGGACTACCCCGATCGCGACGACGAGAACTTCATGGCGCACACCATGATCTACCGTGACGAGACGGCGGAGATGGAGGGCGTCAAGGGCATCCGCTTCGAGACCAAGCCCGTCGTCGTGACCCGTTACCAGCCGATGGAGCGTAAGTACTGATGAGCCACTCAGCAACCGAGACCGAGGCCCCCGTGGCCCAGGCGCAGACCCAGTCCGCCGGCGGCGGCGCAGGCGAGGTCGAGAGCTTCGACATCGTGCTCAAGGTCCGCCGCTACCTCCCGGAGTCCTCCGAGGAGTCCTACTGGGACGAGTGGCGCCTGACCATGTACGGCACCGACCGCGTGCTGGACGCCCTGCACAAGGTCAAGTGGGACCACGACGGCACCCTGTCGTTCCGCCGCTCCTGCGCCCACGGCGTGTGCGGCTCCGACGCCATGCGCATCAACGGCCGCAACCGACTGGCCTGCAAGACGCTCCTGAAGGACCTCGACCTGTCCAAGCCCATCCTGGTGGAGCCCATCAAGGGCCTGCCGGTGGAGAAGGACCTGATCGTGGACATGGACCCGTTCTTCCAGTCCTACCGCGAGATCATGCCGTTCCTGGTCGCCGAGGGCCACGCGCCCACCAAGGAGCGCTACCAGTCCCAGGCCGACCGGGCGATCTACGACGACACCACGAAGTGCATCCTGTGCGCCGCGTGCACCTCGTCCTGCCCGGTGTTCTGGACGGACGGCCAGTACTTCGGCCCGGCCGCCATCGTCAACGCGCACCGGTTCATCTTCGACTCGCGTGACGAGGCCGGCGACATGCGCCTGGAGATCCTGAACGACAAGGAGGGCGTGTGGCGCTGCCGCACGACCTTCAACTGCACCGACGCGTGCCCCCGCGGCATCCAGGTGACCAAGGCGATCGCCGAGGTGAAGCAGGCCATCCTGGCCCGCCAGTTCTGATCCCCCGCACCACGACGGCGGCCCGTCTCCTCGCACGAGGAGGCGGGCCGCCGTCGTCGTGGGCGGAGCCCCCTCCCGCCGAGGCCCGCAGACGCGCCGTCACCGGACCGGCGTAGCGGCGTGTCTGCGGGCCTCGGCGTGGGGACGGGCGGGACCGGAGGCGGAGTCGGAGGCGGGGCGAGCTCAGACGTCGAAGGCGTCGCGCGTCTCCCGCCGGTGTGCCACACGCAGCCACACCGCGCTGGACACGAGCATCCCGACGACGGCGCCCAGCACGACCGGACCCCCTCCCCCGGCCTGCACCATCCGCCCGCCGTCGACCATCCAGAAGGCCGCCGTGAGCATCCCCAGCACCACGAACACGCTCCCCACGGGGCGCACGGCCCGAATCCGGCGGGTGATGCCGGCCAGGAGCACCAGGGTCAGGACGACCACCGCCGCGGCGGCCACCGGCCCCGCCCCCGCCGGGGTGAGGAACGCGGCGACGTCGGCGTCGGTGACCTCGCTCGCGCCCCAGGAGCGCGCCTCCAGCACGGCGCGGGCATAGGTGGGCGACAACTGCAGCGCGAGCACGCCCCCCACGCCGGCCGCGCTCAGTGCCCCCGTGACCGCCGTGACGGTCTGGAACAGGCGCAGGGGACGCAGGGCCGCGCGATCGGGACCGGGGTCGCGCTCCGTGGTCTCGTGGGGATCGTCGTGGAGGGGGTGCATGCCCCCCATCATGCCCGGCGGCGCAGGAAGGTCGTCGCGAGGCCCGGGTTGAAGGCGCACACGAGCCAGGCCGCGTTCACGAGCGCGAACAGCCCGCCCAGGACCAGGGGCAGCACCACGTCCCCGGCGGGGAAGACGAACAGGCGGATGGCCCCCAGCAGCGTCACGAAGATGGCGATCGAGGCGAACAGGGCACCCATGATGCGCGCCGTGTTGCTGTGCCGGGTCAGGCCGACGAGGACGATCGCGTAGACCGCCAGACCCAGCAGGGTCGCGAACCAGACACTGCCGGTGAGGGCGCCCTCGATGGCCTCGGCAGTCATCGCGGGCGACTGCGCGCCGCCCTCGGGCAGCGAGTCCGCGATGTCCTGGGCCGCGCCCGGGAGGAGGTTCCGCAGGATCGACGCGGCGTAGAGGACCGCGGACGCGACCGTGAGCCCGAGCAGCGCCCGGAACACGCCGGGGGTGCGGGCATCGGGGCGGATGAGCGGGCGGGCGTCCGGGCCGGAGTGCCCGGCGATGCGCCGCCGCGCTTCGTCCGGACCCACCACGGGCCGCCCGCCGCCGTCCAGGTCGTCGGAGTCGGGGGACACGGGATGCGGGGGTCGATGATCGGAGGCCATGTCGCCATGGTCTCCGCTGGCCGACGCCGGGGCGAGGGCTGGCGACCCAGGACTCGCCGCCGGCGAACGGCGTCGGGGTCAGGCGCGGCGGCCCTGACGGGTGTAGGCCGCGACCTGCGGGTTGAAGGCCTTGACCAGCCACAGGATGTTCACGATCACCAGCGCCAGGCTGAGCACGGAGGCCAGCACGCCGCCGATGCCGGGGTAGGTCACGAAGGAGAAGATGCCGCCGACGGCGCTGAGGGTGCCCAGGATCGCGACGACGATGCCGAGGATGCGGGCCCAGTTCTTGGCCCCGCGGAGGTTGAAGTACACCAGGGCGTACAGGGCCACGCCGATGAGCAGGACGATGATCGTGCCCACCGTCACGGAGGCGCCCACGACAGGCGCGATCTCCTCCACCTGCTCGGGGGTGAGGCCGCTCTGGCGAAGGGAGTCCCGCATGCGTTCGATGCTCTCCTCGCCGCCGAACAGGGCCGGCAGGGAGGACAGCACGTACAGCGCGAGCGACGTGAGTGTCAGCGTCAGGAGCGCGGGGAACGCGGCCGGCTCCGGGACGATGCCGTACGGGCTGCCCGGCTGGGCGCCGTAGCCCGGGGCCGCGTAGGGCTGCGTGCCGTAGCGGGAGCCCGCGGCGGGCTGGCCCGGGTTCGGGTCCTGGTGCGGTCGATCGGTGGTCATGGTGAGCTCCTCGGTGTCGGGGGTGCGGGTGGTGGTGATGACGGGCGCGGCGGCAGGATCACTCGTGCCGCAGTGCCTCGATGGGATCCTTGCGGGCCGCACGCAGGGCGGGCAAGGTGCCGGCGATGAACGCGATGGCCACGATCAGCAGCAGGATCAGCAGCAGGGCGAGGGGGTTGACCGCGAACAGGACCAGGCCGGTGACGCCGCTGAGGGGGCCGGTGGTCAGCACCTGGTTCGCGATGAGTCCGACGGCGACGCCCAGGCCGATGCCGATCAGCGAGCCGAGCAGGCCGATCACGACGGCCTCCATGGTGAACAGGCCGAAGATCTTCCCGCCGGTCATGCCGAGAGCCTTCATGAGGCCGATCTCCCGGGTGCGCTCCTGCACCGCCATGAGCAGGGTGTTGATGATGCCGAAGCTGGCGGCGAGCAGCGCGATGAGCGCGAAGCCGGTCAGCACCCACGTGACGGCGTCGATGATGCCGCGGATCACGCCGAGCTGCTCCTCGAGGGTCTGCGCCAGCAGGCCCTGGTCGGCCAGCGCCTGCTTCACGGCGTCCTCGTTCGCCTCCGGGTCCTCCACGATCGCCGTGGCCTGGAAGTAGGTGTCCCGCTGGGACTCCGGCAGGCCCTCCGTCGTGATGTCGTAGATCGCCTGCTCGAGCGACTCCGACGGCGTCGGGGCGGTGCCCGCACCGGACGCGGCCGCCTTCGTCACACCGACCACGGTGGCCTTCACGGACTTGTGCTCCTGCAGCGGGGTCGCTGCCACGACGGTCAGCTCCGTGCCGATCAGGTCCTCGGCGTCGCTGGCGCCCAGGTCCTCCACCCACGACTCGGGCACGACGATCTCGTTGGCCCCGGCCTCGGGGGCACGGCCGGCGGAGAAGGTGAGCATGTCGATCTCACCGGAGCTGCCCATGAAGCCGGTCTGCCACTTGCGGCCGTCCGGGCCCTGGATGTACTCCGGCTCGGCCACCCGATAGGTCTTCACCTCGGTGACGTGCTCGGTGTCCTCGATCGCGGCGAGGTCCTCCTGGGTGAGCAGCGGCATGCCGAACATCTCGCCGCCGGCGGCGTCCTGCTCCGTGTACTCCTGGGGCGAACCGCTCACCGCGCCGGCCGAGGACATGTCCTGCTGCTTCATCACGGTCAGCTCGCCGGGCTGGCCGAAGCCCTCGACCACGTTGTCCACGTACTTGTTGATTCCCGCGCCGAGCCCCGTGGTGAGGGTCAGCGTGAATGCGCCGATCACGATCGCGACGACGGTGAGGAACGTGCGCAGCTTGGAGCGCATCGTGTTGGCGAGCGCCGTGCCCGCGACGTCGGTGACCTTCATGCCCATGCTCCGTCCTGCTCGGTGCCGACGCGCTCGTCGGCGATGACCACGCCGTCCTGCAGCTCGACGCGACGGTCGCACTTCGCGGCCAGGTCGTCGTCGTGCGTGACCACCACGAGGGTGATGCCCTCGTCGCGGTGCAGGCCGAAGAGGATGTCCTCCACGGCCGCCGAGGTGGCGGAGTCCAGGTTGCCCGTGGGCTCGTCCGCGAACAGCACCGTCGGGTTGTTCACGAGCGCACGGGCGATGCACACGCGCTGCTTCTGGCCGCCGGAGAGGTCCGTGGCCTTGTTCTTCGCCTTGTCCGCGAGCTCGAGCCGCTCGAGCACCGCCATGCCGCGGCGGGTGCGCTGGGCCCGGCCCACGCCGGCGATCTTCAGCGGCAGCACGGTGTTCTCCAGGACCGTCTGGTTCGGGTTCAGGAAGAACTGCTGGAACACGAAGCCGAACCGCTCGTTGCGCAGCTGGGAGATCTCCGCGGCCTTGAGCTGGGAGACGGGACGGCCGTCCATCGCGACGACGCCGGCGGAGGGCTGGTCCAGCAGCGCCAGCAGGTGCATCAGGGTGGACTTGCCGGAGCCGGACTTGCCGACGACGGCCAGGGACTCGCCGCGCTGGATCTGCAGGGTGATGCCCTTCAGCGCGTCGAAGCGGGACGCCCCGCGACCGTAGACCTTGACGAGGTTCTCCGTCTCCAGGACGGGTTCGGCGCCGGGCGGGACCTCGGCGACGGCGGGGATGGGGACAGCGGTGGACATGGCTCCGGCACTCCTCTGTCGGTGGGGCTCGCCCCCGCTGCGGCAGGAGCGGAGGCAGTGCCTCCATCCTGACAGCCGCGCACGCGCCGCCGCCTCCGCCTCGAGTCGGAGAACACGACGGCCCGCGTCCCCCGCAGGTCGGGGGCGCGGGCCATCGTCGGGAGGCCGCGGGGCCGGTGCGGCCCGGCTCAGCGCAGCGGCGGCAGGAAGCCGACCTTGGCGTAGACGTCCTCGAGCACGGGCGTGGCCACGGCGCGGGCCTTCTCGGCTCCGGAGGCGAGGATGCGGTCCAGCTCAGCGGGGTCGGCGAGCAGCTCGAGGGCGCGCTCGCGCACGGGGGCCAGGCGCTCGACGACAGCGTCCGCCACCGCGACCTTGAGGTGCCCGTACATCTTGCCGACGAACTCCTCCTCGAGCTGCGGGATCGGCGTGCCGGACACCGCGGAGAGGATGGTCAGCAGGTTGGAGACGCCGGGCTTGGCCTCGCGGTCGAAGCGCACCTCGGTGCCGTCGTCGGTGACCGCGGACTTGATCTTCTTCGCGGTCTTCTTCGGCTCCTCGAGGATGTTGATGAGCCCGTTCGGGGACGCCGCGGACTTGGACATCTTCGACGTGGGGTCCTGCAGGTCGTAGATGCGCGCGCCGGTCTCCGGGTAGAAGCCGGTGGGCACCACGAACGTCTCGCCGTAGCGGTGGTTGAAGCGCTGGGCGAGGTCGCGGGTGAGCTCCACGTGCTGGCGCTGGTCATCGCCCACGGGCACGCCGTGCGGCTGGTAGAGCAGGATGTCCGCGGCCATGAGCATGGGGTACGCGAGCAGGCCGACGCCGGCCGCGTCCGCGCCCTGCTTGGCGGACTTGTCCTTGAACTGGGTCATGCGCATGGCCTCGCCCATGCCCGTCATGCAGGTCAGCACCCAGGCCAGCTGCGCGTGCTCGGGGACCTGGGACTGGACGAACAGCGTGGAGCGCTCGGGGTCGATGCCGCCGGCGATGAACTGCGCGGCGGCCACCCGCGTGCGCTCCGCGAGCGCGGCCGGGTCCTGCGGCACGGTGATGGCGTGCAGGTCGGGGATGAAGAAGAACGCCTCGAAGTCGGCCTGGGTGCGCTCCCAGTTCACGAGGGCGCCGAGGTAGTTGCCCAGGTGGAGGGAGTCCGCCGAGGGCTGCATGCCGGAGAGCACGCGGTGCCGGGCGGACGCGCCGGCCAGGTGGGCGGTGGCGGCGGCGTCCTGGGCCAGGACGTCCTGCACGGAGTTCTTCTTCATGGTCATCTCAGCCTCGGGTCTCTCCTGCACGGTCAGAACTGGTAGTCGACCACGAGCGGGGCGTGGTCGGAGAAGCGGGTGCCCCAGCTGGGGGCGCGGTCCACGACGGCGGTCGTCGCCCGCTCGGCCAGGCCCGCGGTCGCCATGTGGTAGTCGATGCGCCACCCGGCGTCGTTGTCGAAGGCCTTGCCGCGCATGGACCACCACGTGTACGGGCCCGGCACCGGCCCGGCGAGGGCGCGGTGCACGTCCGTGAAGCCGAGCTCGCCGAAGAACCGGTCGAAGTAGGCGCGCTCCTCGGGCAGGAAGCCGGCCTTCTTCACGTTGCCCTTCCAGTTCTTGATGTCCAGCTCGGTGTGGCCCACGTTGAGGTCGCCCGTGACGAGGGCGTGCCCCTCCCCCGCGGCCAGCTCGGAGAGGCGGCGGACCATCTCGTCGAGGAACCGGTACTTGTCCACCTGCTTCGGGGTGTCGACCTCGCCCGAGTGCACGTAGGCGGAGACCACGGTCAGCGGCGAGCCGTCCGGCAGGCGCAGGACGGCCTCGATCCAGCGGCCGGCGTCGTCGAAGTACCCGTCGGCGTCGGCGATGCCCGTGCGGACCTCACCGAGCGGGAACCGCGAGGCGATCGCGACGCCGGCCCGCCCCTTGGCGGCGGCCACGGCGTCCGCCAGGTGCACCTCGTCCCAGTCCTCGCCCACGATCTCGCGGACCAG
Source organism: Micrococcus sp. R8502A1 (assembly GCF_006704135.1). Taxonomy (NCBI): domain Bacteria; kingdom Bacillati; phylum Actinomycetota; class Actinomycetes; order Micrococcales; family Micrococcaceae; genus Micrococcus; species Micrococcus sp. R8502A1. Next base: position 1,048 of record NZ_VIGS01000050.1, on the reverse strand, counting down.
CTGCGCCGTGACGTCCGCGGGGGCGCGCACCTCCTGGAGGGTGAGCACGTCCACGCCGCGGCCGGCGAACCACTCCCGCATCCCCTTGCGGTGCGAGGCGCGGATGCCGTTGACGTTCACGGTGGCCACGCGCACGGCGCCGTCGGCCTTGGGCGCCCCGGCGTGGGCGTGCACCACGGGCTCGCCCTCGGCGGGCTCGGGGTACTTCCCGGTGACGGGGTCCTTCTCGGGCAGCGCCGTCATCAGCCGATCACCGTCCCGCTCACCGGGCCCTCGGCGCCACCGGCCCTGGACTCCTTGATCATGTCGCGGGCGTTGGAGGCCGTGATGTCGATGGTCTCCAGGGCGCGGTCCACCATCTCGCGATCCATGCCCTCGCCCGCGGCGAGCTGCTCGCGCACCACGCGCACCTGCACCTGGGCGATCTTGAACGAGTGGTCCAGCTTGGTGTCCCGCAGGGGGTCCGCGGCCGGGGCCTGCGGGACCACCGCGGGGGCGGCGGCGTCGGTGTCCCGGCCGCGCAGGGCGGCGAGGTCGGCGCGGGCGTTCTGCATGGCGGTGTCCACCTTGCGGCCTGCGGCCTGGACGCCGCGGCGCATCTGCAGGTACACGACCACCGCGAACACGAGCCAGCCGGCGGCGACGGCGACCACGAGCCACCCGATCACGTCGTTCTGGTTCGCGGCGAAGATGATCGCCACGATCAGGATGACGATCATCGCGACGAAGCCGAGCGATCCCACGCGCAGGCCGGCGCGGGGGCCGCGGCGCGCGCCGTCGGGACCGGGGGTCAGGGACTGGGACATGGGTGCTCCTCCGGAGGGGCTCGTGGGGTCTGCCCTCCATCATCCCGCATCGTGGGGTGCGCTCCGAATCGGGCGGCCCGCGTCGGCACCTATCCTGTGGCGATGACCCCCCGCCCACCCCCCCGGTCCCCTTTACTCATTTCACCCCGCCGACGAACGCCAAAACGGATAGATTTGGGGTCGTCGGATTATTAAACGAAAAAGAATTACAGTACTACACCTAGTCCCATCACACTGTCAAA
>NZ_VIGS01000004.1:0-74476 GCF_006704135.1 Micrococcus sp. R8502A1 | reverse complement strand
TGATCGGGCACACCAAGGGTGACTCCCTGGAGACGATCAAGCATCTGATCGAGGACGAGCCGGGGCTGTGGACGGCCCAGGAGCCCTCCGAGGAGTCGGTGATCGAGCTGCTCGAGTCCCGTGAGGTCCCGTACACCACGTGGGCCGGTTGGCATGCTCTGGATGACCATGAGAAGTCCCTGGGTGCGCAGGCGACGCAGGCCGGTCCGGTGGCGCGGGAGCGGGTGAAGGTCGTGGACCGGGAGGAGATGACCCGCATCTCCCGGGAGAGCGTCCTCCTCGGCGCCGGAGGCTGAGTCCTCCCGTCGGGCGGATTCGCGGCCGCGGCGCGGCCCACCCCTCGCCCGCGCCGCGGCCCGCTCCCTACCGTGGTGCCCATGACCACCTTCGCCGCAGCCGAACGCGCCCGTCTCGCTGACCTCCTGCTCGAGAAGGGCCCCCACGCGCCCACCCTGTGCGGCGGCTGGAGCACCCGCGACCTCGCCGCCCACCTCTGGCTGCGGGAGAGCCGGCCCGACGCCTTCGCCGCCCTGTTCATCCCGCCGCTGTCCCGCCACCTCGACCGCCTGACCGCGGACACCAAGCGCCGCGACTACGCCGAGGTCGTGCGGGAGTGGGCCGCGGGCCCGTCGGCGCTGAACCCCATGCGGGCGGCGGACAGGCACGTGAACGCGGCCGAGCACTTCATCCACCTCGAGGACGTCCGGCGCGGCGAGTCCGCGACCGGCGGCTCGCTGCCCGCCCCGCGCCCGTTCTCCCCGGACGAGGAGGACGCCCTCTACCGCTCGCTGCGTCGCATGGCCCCGCTGTTCCTGCGCACGTCCACGGCGCCGGTGGTCCTCCAGGGCCCGGGTCGCGCCCCGGTCACCGTCACCCGTGGGGCCGTGGCGCTGCGGGCGCCCGTCACGGTGACCGGCGAGGTCGGGGAGCTCCTCCTCTGGGCCTCGGGCCGGGACGCCGTGCACGTGGAGATCGACGGCGACGCGTCGGCGGCCGTGCGCACCGCCCTCTGACGCGCTCCGGCCCCGCGGCCCCGGGCCGGCGCAGCGTCCACTACACTGGCGGGCACAGGCGTCGACCCGGCCATCACCGGCGAGCCTCCGGAAGAACGGGCCGCACGGCCCCAGTAGAACCGGACGGGTAAGCCCGTCACAGCAGTCATCAAGCGGCCGGCACCCCGGGGACCTCCCGACGCCGGCAAGCAAGGTGGTACCGCGTCCGCGGCCGGCCGGAGGGTCGGGCCCTCGGGCGTCCTTGCACGGAACCGACGCCCCGGACGCAAAGGACCCCCGTGTACCCCCTCGCCTCCTCCGCCCCTGACGGCCGCACCCCCGCCTCCCCGCGCTTCCCGGAGATCGAGCGCCGCATCCTGGCGTACTGGGACGAGGACGGCACCTTCCAGGCCTCGATCGACCAGCGTCCCACCCGGAACGAGGACGGCTCGCAGAACGAGTTCGTCTTCTACGACGGCCCGCCCTTCGCCAACGGCCTGCCGCACTACGGCCACCTGCTCACCGGGTACGTCAAGGACCTCGTGGCCCGCTACCAGACGCAGCAGGGCCGCCGCGTGGAGCGCCGCTTCGGCTGGGACACCCACGGCCTGCCCGCCGAGCTCGAGGCGATGAAGCAGCTGGGCATGACGGACAAGTCCGAGATCGAGGCCATGGGCATCGACACGTTCAACGACGCCTGCCGCTCCTCGGTCCTGAAGTACACGGACCAGTGGCAGGACTACGTGACCCGCCAGGCCCGCTGGGTCGACTTCGAGAACGACTACAAGACCCTCACCCCGGACTTCATGGAGTCCGTGATCTGGGCCTTCTCCGAGCTGCACCGCAAGGGCCTGACCTACCGCGGCTTCCGCGTCCTGCCCTACTGCTGGAACGACGAGACCCCGCTGTCCAACCACGAGCTGCGCATGGACGACGACGTCTACAAGATGCGCCAGGACCCCTCGGTCACCGTCACGTTCCCGATCACCGGCCTCCCGGCGGACCCCGCCCTCGTGCCCGACGGCGGCGCCGACGCGGCGCTCGCCGCGCACCTGGCCGGCGTCCACGTCCTGGCCTGGACCACCACGCCCTGGACGCTGCCGACCAACGCGGCCCTCGCCGTCGGCCCCCAGATCCAGTACGCCGTGGTGCCGGCCGGCCCCGAGGGCGCGACCGCGGACGGGGACCGCTTCCTCCTGGCCGTGGACCTGGTGGGCGCCCACGCCAGGGAGCTCGGCTACGCCGATGCCGACGCCGCCCGCGCCGCGGTCACCGAGACGATCCCCGGCGCCCGCCTCGGCGGCCTGGCCTACGCGCCGCTGTTCACGGACGTGTTCGACGCCCACCGCGGGGAGACCTTCACCGTCAACGGCCGTGACCTCGGCGTCGAGGGCGCCCACCGCATCCTCGTGGACGACTACGTCTCCACCGAGGACGGCACCGGCGTGGTCCACCAGGCGCCGGCCTACGGTGAGGACGATCAGCGCGTGTGCGAGGCCAACGGCATCCCCGTGCTGCTCTCCGTGGACTCCGGTGCCCGGTTCCTGCCGCTGTTCGCCCGCGAGGACGTCGGGCGCGGCGACCTGCGCGAGATCGCCGGCGTGCAGGTCTTCGAGGCCAACCGCACGATCATCCGCGCCCTGCGCGCCCTGGGCCGCGTGGCCCGCGAAGCCTCCTACGAGCACTCCTACCCGCACTGCTGGCGGTGCCGCACGCCCCTGATCTACCGCGCGGTGACGTCCTGGTACGTCAAGGTCACCCAGATCAAGGAGCGCATGCTCGAGCTGAACGAGGAGATCACCTGGATCCCCGGCAACGTGAAGCACGGGCAGTTCGGCACGTGGGTCGCCAACGCGCGCGACTGGTCCATCTCCCGCAACCGGTACTGGGGCTCGCCCATCCCGGTGTGGGAGTCCGACCACCCCGACTTCCCCCGCCAGGAGGTCTACGGCTCGCTCGCGGAGATCGAGGAGGCCTTCGGCCGCCTGCCGCGCAACGCCCAGGGCGAGGTGGACCTGCACCGCCCGTGGGTGGACGACCTCACCCGCCCCCACCCGGACCCCGAGGCCGCCGCGGCCGGTGCGGTCATGCGCCGCGTCGAGGACGTGCTGGACGTCTGGTTCGACTCCGGCTCCATGCCGTACGCCCAGGTGCACTACCCGTTCGAACGCGCGGACTGGTTCCCCACGCACAACCCGGCGGACTTCATCGTGGAGTACATCGGCCAGACGCGCGGCTGGTTCTACACCATGCACATCCTGGCGACCGCCCTGTTCGACCGGCCGGCGTTCTCCAACGTGATCGCGCACGGCATCGTGCTCGGCTCGGACGGGCAGAAGATGTCCAAGTCGCTGCGCAACTACCCGGACGTCACGGAGGTCCTGGACCGCGACGGCGCGGACGCCATGCGCTGGTTCCTCATGGCCAGCCCCATCCTGCGCGGCGGCAACCTGATCGTCACCGAGGACGGCATCCGCGAGGGCGTCCGCCAGGTGCTGCTGCCGGCGTGGAACGCCTACCACTTCTTCACCCTGTACGCGAACACCGCGCACGACGGCGGCGCCCGCCCCGAGGGGTACCGCGCGCAGGAGCGGCACACCGCCGAGGACCCCCTGGACCAGTACATCCTGGCCGCCACGGGCCGCATGCTGCGGGAGGTCAAGGCCGGCCTGGACGCCTACGAGGTCTCGGACGCCACGGACGCGCTGCGCGGCTTCATGGACACCCTGACCAACTGGTACATCCGCCGGTCCCGTGAGCGGTTCTTCGACGAGGACACCGTCGCCTTCGACGTCCTCTACACCGTCCTGGAGGCCTTCACCCGGGCCGCCGCACCACTGATGCCGCTGATCGCCGAGGAGATCTGGCGCGGCCTCACCGGCGGCCGCTCGGTCCACCTGACCGACTACCCGGACGCCGACCTGTTCCCCCACGGGCCCGAGGCGGACTCCCTCGTGGCCCGCATGGATGCCGTGCGCCGCATCAGCTCGGCCGGCTCGGCCCTGCGCAAGGGGGCCGGGCGCCGGGTGCGCCTGCCACTGCCCCGCCTGTCCGTCGTCGTCCCGGACGCGGCGGGCCTCGAGGGCACCTACGCCCGCATCGTGGCGGACGAGCTGAACCTCAAGGACGTCGAGCTCACCGAGCTCTCGGAGGAGGCGATCGCCCGCTACGGCATCGGCACGGAGCTGAAGCTGAACTTCCGCGAGCTCGGCAAGGCGTTCGGCAGGCAGGTGCCGCTCGTGAAGCAGGCGGTCGACGCCGGCGCGTACGAGGAGACGGCCGAGGGCCTGGCGGTCACGCTCGCCGACGGCGAGACCGTGACCCTGGCCCCCGCGCTCTACGAGCTGCGCACCGTCTCCACCGGTGCCCCCGAGGGGACCGCGGTGGGCGTGCTGCCCGGCACCGCCGGCTTCCTCGTGCTGGACACCGAGGTCTCCGCGGAGCTGGCCGCCGAGGGCACCGCCCGGGACGTGGTCCGCGCCGTCCAGGCGGCCCGCAAGGACGCCGGCCTGGACGTCTCCGACCGCGTGCGCACGCGGATCGAAGGCCCCACCGCCGTCGTGGCGGCGCTCGAGGCCCACCGCGGTCTCGTCGCGGAGGAGACCCTCACGGTGGACCTGGAGCTCGTGGACTCCGGCGCGGCCGACCCGCGCAAGGACCCGGCCGACGACGCCATGAAGACCGTGGCCGTCTCCGTCGCGAAGGCAGACGCGTGATGCGCGGGGACGTCCCGGGCACGGTCGAGGAGGTCTACCGGGACCTGCTCGCCCGCGCCCCGGAGAACAAGATGCAGCCGCGGCTCGAGCCGATGCGGCGCGTGCTCGCGCTGCTCGGCGACCCGCAGCACGCGGCCCCGGTGATCCACCTGACCGGCACCAACGGCAAGACGTCCACGGCGCGGATGGTCGAGGCCGTCCTGCGCGCCTACGGGCTGCGCACCGGGCGCTACACCTCGCCGCATCTGCAGCGTGTCACGGAGCGGATCAGCATCGACGGCGCCCCGGTGGCCGACGAGACCTTCGTGCGCGTGTGGGGGGAGATCCTCCCGATCGTGCAGACCGTGGACGCGGAGCTCGAGGCCGCGGGCGAGGTCCCGCTGACGTACTTCGAGGCGGTCACCACGCTGGGCTTCGCGGTGTTCGCGGACGAGCCCGTGGAGGTCGTCGTCCTCGAGGTGGGCCTCGGGGGCGTGACGGACGCGACCAACGTCGCGGACGCCGTCGTCTCCGTGGTCACCCCCATCTCCCTGGACCACACGGACCTGCTGGGGGAGACCGAGGCCGAGATCGCCGAGGAGAAGGCCGGCATCATCAAGCCCGGCGGCGCCCTCGTCTCCGCCGCCCAGGAGCGCGACGCCGCCCAGGTGCTGCTCGAGGCGGCGCAGGCGGCCGACGTGCCGTTCCGCTTCGAGGGCGTCGAGTTCGGCGTGCTCGAGCGCTCCCTGGCCGTGGGCGGCCAGCAGGTGTCCGTGCGTGGCCTCGCGGCCGAGTACCGGGACCTGTTCCTGCCGCTGCTCGGGGAGCACCAGGCGCAGAACCTCGCGGTGGCCGTGGCGGCCCTGGAGATGTTCCTGGGCGGCGGCGAGCGACCGCTGGACGAGGAGCTGCTGCGCGAGGGGCTGTCCCAGGTCACCTCGCCCGGCCGGCTCGAGGTGCTGCGCACCGCCCCCACGCTCATCGTGGACGCCGCCCACAACCCGGACGGCGTGCGGGCCACGGCCCGTGCGGTGCAGGAGGCGTTCGGCTTCACCCGCCTCTCGCTGGTCGTCGGGATCCTCCAGGAGAAGGACGCGCCGGGCATGCTCGCGGCGCTCTACCGGGCGTTCGGCGACGACGTGGAGGACCTCGCGGTGACGCAGTCCTCCTCGGCCCGCGCCATCCCGGCCGGGGAGCTGGCCCGCATGGCCGTCGACGCCGGCTGGCCCGAGGACGACGTGTACGCCACCGAGTCCGTGCCGGACGCCCTCGAGTGGGCGGTCGGCCGCGCGGAGGCCCTCGAGACGAGCGCGGACGAACTGGCCTCCGGCACCGGCGGCGGTGTGCTCGTGCTCGGCTCGATCACCCTGGCCGCCGAGGTCCGCACCCTCGTGGGCGAGCCCCGCCATGCCGGCCCCGTCACCGTGGCCGCCCGCGGCCTCGACCCCGCCGACCTGCTCGACGCCGTCGGGCTGGCGGACGCCGACGAGGACGACCTGGACCCGGAGATCCTCGAGCTGCTCGAGGACCGCGACGACGCCGGCGCCCGCCGCCGGACGGAGGAGGACCGATGAGCCCCGACCAGCCGGAGACCGGAGGCGCCCCGGAGCAGGGGCGCTTCGGCGACGAGTCCTGGCGCCCCGAGCGCGAGACGCGAGCCCAGCGGCAGTGGCGCCCCGGCACTCGTCGGCGCCGCCGCTCCGTGCGCGCCCTGTTCACCTCCACGATCCTCATGCTCGAGGCGGTGCTCATCTTCTTCCTCGGACTCATGCTGTTCGGCATGCACCGGGACGAGCCGGGCGCCTGGTGGTTCGTGGCGGGCTACTCCGCGCTGGCCGTCGTCGCGGTGCTGACCTGCGCCCTGGTGCGCAAGCCCGTCGGCATCGCGATCGGCTGGGCGATCCAGGCCGTCCTGCTGGCCTCCGGCTTCTGGGAGTACTCGATGTTCGTGGTGGGGGCCCTCTTCGCGCTGACGTGGGCGTACGCCGTGATCAAGGGCGGTGCCATGGACGTCGAGAACGCCCAGCGCGACCGCCTCGAGGCCGCCTGGGAGGCCGAGCACGGACGCTGAGTCCCGGGCCCCACTAGGGTGGAGCGGGAACCGGGCCGCGCTCGCGGCCGTCCGACGACGCTAGGAGCACACCCCATGACGCACCACACCGAAGAGACCCTCGTCCTCATCAAGCCGGACGGGGTGGCCCGCAACCTGGTCGGCGAGATCCTCGCGCGCATCGAGCGCAAGGGCTACGTGATCGCCGACCTGAAGATGCTCACGCCCACCCGCGCCATGTTGGAGCGCCACTACGAGGAGCACCAGGGCAAGCCGTTCTTCGAGCCGCTGGTGGCGTTCATGGCCTCCGGCCCCGTGGTGGCCGCGCGCGTCACGGGCGATTCGGTGATTGAGGGGTTCCGCTCGCTGGCCGGCAAGACCGACCCCACCGTGGCCGCCCCGGGCACCATCCGCGGCGACCTGGGCCGGGACTGGGGCGAGGCCGTCCAGAAGAACCTCGTCCACGGTTCGGACTCGACCCTTTCGGCCGAGCGCGAGCTCGCGATCTGGTTCGGCTGAGCCCGTTCCGGGCCCGCACGACGGCGGCCGGTCACCCTGGTGGGGTGACCGGCCGCCGTCGTCGTGTCCGGTGGGGGAGCTTAGGCTCAGTCGATCCCGACGACCCCGAGGCCCAGTTCCAGCAGGATCGAGGCGAACACCAGGACGTAGAGGAGCACGATCACGGGCCAGGCCAGCTCCCGGGCGAGGCGGACGAGACCGGCCGGGGCCGGCAGCGTGCCGGTCTGCAGGTTCCGGGACGTCACAAGCACGAGCTGGGCGATGACCATGGCCCACACGATCATGCAGTAGAGGCAGAGCGTGCCGATGCTGTAGACGGCCGAGTACCAGAGCCACACGCAGAACGCGAAGCCCGCCAGGATCCCCGCGTTCATCAGCAGCCAGTACCAGCGGGCGAAGCGGGCGCCGGCGAGCAGGGACATCCCCACGGTGATGAGCACGGAGAACGCGACCACGCCGATGTACGTGTTCGGGAAGCCGAAGGTGTGGGCCTGCCACGACTGCATCACCTGGCCGCAGGACACCCACGGGTTGAGGTCGCAGGACGTGCGGTGCGTCGGGTCCGCGGTGAGGAGGGTGCGCTCGACGATGATGATGATGGTGGCCGTCAGCGCCACGAGCGAGGTGATCAGGAGCAGCGCCGCCGTGCCCGCGGGCCGGGCGTACCAGGTGAGCCGGGCCTCCTCGGCGGGGATGTCGTCGGCGGGGGAGAGGCGGATGTCGTCCGTCAGCGGGGTCGCAGGCATGGACACGATTCTAGGCGCGTGCCCGGGGCGGATGTGAGAGAATCGGCCCTGGCCGTCCCGTGGCCACACCGCGGGGCAGCCCGCTGCGCGCCCGACGTCGGGCCGCCGCCGAGGCGCCCCCGCGTCGAGCATCGTGCGGGAGGTGGACGCCGGGCTTCGCCCGTGCGCGTCCGTGCGCCGGCCGGCGGACGGCACGTGACGCCCAGGCCCCGATCTCGAGGGCGCAGCGGTTCCGCGCCGGGCCCTGACGGTCGACGCGGTCCACCCGATGACTTCTCGGAGTCCGCCACCCGGCGCACCCGTGGCGCACGGCGCCCGGGGCAACGCGGCCGGCGGCGGACGCGGACACGCCGGGCGGCGGCGAGTGTGGCGTCGTCGATCGGCGGGAGGTGCTGCCATGGCGGCCAACAACGAGGACACGACCCGCGCAGACGAACGTGCGGAGGAGACGGCCGAGCAGGCCGTGACGCAGACTGCGGCGGACACCGCCGCCGGGGCGGTTCAGCCGGAGCGGACCCCCGCGTCCGATGACGCCGCGGACGCGCCCGAGGAGCCGAGCGCGCCGACGCTGCAGTTCGACCCGACCGACCCGTTCGCCGTGCCGGCGAACCTGATCGAGGTCCTGCGCACCGAGACCACCTCGCGGCAGCGCTCCGAGGCTGAGGACGACCCGGCGACCTCCGGGCGTTCGCGCCGTCGTCGCCCCTCCCGCGAGGGCGGCCACGCGGAGGAGAGTGCCGCAGACGCGTCGGCGGACGCCGAGGACCGGGAGGACGCCGGAGAGTCCGAGGACCGTGCCGAGGGCGCCGTGGTCTCCCGTCGGCGCCGCCGGCGCCGCCGCGGCGAGGTGGACATGGAGCTCGACGGCGGCGAGGCCGGCGATCCCGAGCACACCGTCACCCGCGTGCGCGCACCGCGCCAGGCCGTCAGCACCGCCTCGGACACCGTCCAGAGCGTCAAGGGCTCCACCCGGCTCGAGGCGAAGCGCCAGCGCCGCCGCGACTCCCGCTCGGGCGGGCGTCGCCGCACCGTGATCACCGAGGCCGAGTTCCTGGCCCGCCGCGAGGCCGTGGACCGCAAGATGCTCGTGCGCCAGCGCGACCAGCGCATCCAGATCGCCGTGCTCGAGGACGGCGTGCTGGCCGAGCACTTCGTCTCTCACACCACGCAGGACTCGATGATCGGCAACGTGTACCTGGGCAAGGTCCAGAACGTGCTGCCGTCCATGGAGGCCGCGTTCGTGGACATCGGCCGCGGACGCAACGCCGTGCTCTACGCGGGCGAGGTCAACTGGGACGCCGCCCAGCTGGACGGCAAGCCGAGGAAGATCGAGAACGCGCTCAAGTCCGGCGACACCGTGCTCGTCCAGGTCACCAAGGACCCGGTGGGCCACAAGGGCGCCCGCCTGACCAGCCAGGTCTCCCTGCCCGGCCGCTACCTCGTGTACGTGCCCGGAGGCTCGATGACCGGCATCTCCCGCAAGCTGCCGGACGTGGAGCGCTCGCGTCTGAAGAAGATCCTCAAGGACCACCTGCCGCAGGACGCCGGCGTGATCGTGCGCACCGCGGCCGAGGGCACCTCCGAGCAGGAGCTGCAGAACGACATCAACCGTCTGCGCGCCCAGTGGGAGGGCATCCAGGAGAAGGCGTCCGGCACCAAGGTGCTCGCCCCCGAGCTGCTCTACGCCGAGCCGGACCTGACCATCAAGACGGTCCGCGACGTCTTCAACGAGGACTTCTCCGCCATGCTCGTCCAGGGTGAGGCCACGTGGGACAACATCGAGGCCTACGTGACCTACGTGGCCCCGCACCTGCTGGACCGGCTGCACCACTGGGTGCCGGAGGACCACGACGGTGAGGACCTGTACGCCACCCACCGCGTGGACGAGCAGCTCCACAAGGCGCTCGAGCGCAAGGTGTACCTGCCCTCCGGCGGCTCCCTCGTGATCGACCGTACCGAGGCCATGACCGTGGTGGACGTGAACACCGGCAAGTTCACGGGCTCCGGCGGCAACCTCGAGGAGACCGTCACCAAGAACAACCTCGAGGCCGCCGAGGAGATCGTCCGGCAGCTGCGCCTGCGGGACATCGGCGGCATCATCGTCATCGACTTCATCGACATGGTGCTCGAGGCCAACCGTGACCTCGTGCTGCGCCGTCTCGTGGAGTGCCTGGGCCGGGACCGCACGAAGCACCAGGTCGCCGAGGTGACCTCGCTCGGCCTGGTCCAGATGACGCGCAAGCGCATGGGCACCGGGCTCGTGGAGGTGTTCTCGGAGACCTGCGAGCACTGCGCCGGCCGCGGCATCCTCATCCAGGACACGCCCGTCGAGCGGGGCCGCTCCGGCGGTGAGCAGCGCGGCGAGGCGGAGGGCCGCCGTCGTCGCCGGCGTCGGGGCGACGGCGAGGGCGAGCACGCCCACGCCGCCCCGGCCACGACGGCGGGCGCCGAGCCCACCGACTCCGAGGACGAGCGGCAGCGCCGTGAGCGGGCCGAGGCCGCCCGTGTCGCCCTGCACTCGATCGCGAAGGCCTCCGGCAAGGTGGCCGAGGACGAGACCCCCGCCCAGGAGTCCGCCCCCGCCGAGCAGGCGGCGGACGCCGCCGAGGACTCCGGGGCCGAGGCCGTCGAGGCCGCGTCGGCCGGGCCCGCGGAGGCCGGGCAGCCGGCCGGGGCGGACGAGGAGGAGACGCCGCGTCGCCGGCGCCGTCGGGGCCGCCGCCGCAGCCGGGGCCGCGCCGAGGAGCCGGGGGACACCGCCGCCCAGGATGCCGCGCGGTCGCACGACGACGGCCCCGCCGAGTCCGCCGATCAGACCCGTCAGACCGAGGAGGAGGCGGCCTCTGAGGCCCCTGGGGCCCCCGAGCACCAGGACCCGGTCGTGCAGGCCGAGGAGGCCGTGGCCGCCGTCGCGGAGGCGGAGGCCGACGCCGAGGCCGAGCCCACGGAGGATGCGGCCGAGCAGGGCGACCGCCCGCGCCGGTCCCGGCGTCGCCGGGGTGGCCGTGGGCGGTCCCGCCGAGGTGGCGAGGCGGCCTCGACCGAGGCCGACGCCGAGGACCAGGGTGCGGAGCGCGCGACGCCGTCGCGGCACGACGCCGCGGACGCCGAGTCCTCGGTGGCCGTGTCCTCCGAGGTCGCATCGGAGCCCGTGCCTGCCGAGGATGCCCCGGCGCCCCGGCGCCGCCGGTCCCGCCGGGCCTCGAGCGACGGCGTCGTCCGTCCGGCCGCCGGTGCGGACGCGTCCACCGAGCGGGCGGCCGACCGCCCGGACGCGGCGCCGGTGGAGACCACCGAGCCCTCGCCCGAGGAGTCCACGGACGCCACCGAGGTCCACGAGCAGCCCGCCGCCCCGGCCGCCGTCGAGGAGGCCGTGATGGTGGAGCCTGCGGCCACCGAGCCGACGGCGGAGCCCGCGGCGGACGTGGAGCAGACGCCCGACGCGGACGCTCCGGCCGAGGCCCAGGCGGCCCCGGCGCCCGGATCGCCGCGCCGGCGCTCGCGTCGCGCCGTGTCCTCCGACGGCGTCCACGTCCAGGTCCAGGCCGCGCCCGGCGGCGCCCGGGGCGGCCGCTTCACGGCGGCCGTGGCCGAGGCGTCCACCCCCGCCGAGCCGCAGGGTGCCGCCCCGGTGATGCTCGGCGTCGGCGTGAAGGCCGCCGACCTGGCCCGTCGCGGCCGCTGACCGTCGTCGGTGCCGCCGCCCCGGGCCTGCCCCGGGCGGCGGCGACGCGCCGACACGCCTCTGTTTGGTCCGGATGCCCGGCAGCGAGTATGCTGGACCATCGGTGTTCACCGCCCGCACGCTCCCGCATGTCCCGGTGAGGGACCGCCGGACCCGGACGCAGCCGCGGTCGAGGTGCGGGCGAGCAGAACCCGATCTGATCCATTGAAACGTCGAGAGAAGTGAGTCCCAAGTGGTGTACGCGATTGTCCGCGCTGGCGGCCGCCAGGAGAAGGTTTCCGTCGGAGACCTCGTTACCCTTGACCGCGTTCCCGCTGAGACCGGTGGCTCCGTCGAGCTGCCCGCTCTGATGCTGGTGGACGGGGACGAGGTCAAGGCTGGCGCCGATGCCGCCGGTGTGAAGGTGACCGCCGAGGTCGTCTCCCACTCCCGTGGCAAGAAGGTCGTCATCATGAAGTACAAGAACAAGACCGGCTACAAGAAGCGCCAGGGCCACCGCTCTGAGCTGTCCACGGTCAAGATCACCGGGATCGCCTGAGCCGTCACCGGCACCGGCGAAACCGAGCATCCGAGAGGTTAGGCAACAGCAATGGCACATAAGAAGGCCGGCAGTTCCTCGAAGAACGGCCGCGATTCGAACCCGCAGTACCTCGGCGTCAAGCGCTACGGCGGCGAGGACGTCAACGCCGGCGAGATCATCGTCCGCCAGCGTGGCACCAAGTTCCACCCGGGCCGCAACGTCGGCCGGGGCAAGGACGACACCCTCTTCGCGCTGTCCGCGGGCTCCGTGGCCTTCGGCCAGCGCCGCGGCCGCAAGGTCGTGGACATCGTCCCCGCCGCGGAGTGATCTGACACTCGTGCGGTCTGCGTGCGGACCCTCGCCCGGCGAGGACACCCGCACCCCCTGACGCCCCGGCGGGGGCGGGCCCGGCATCCACCGGACCCGCCCCCGCCGTCGGCGTCTCCGGCCCCTGGGCCGTCTGAGTCCGATCCCTCCAGCCCCTAGGAGCACTCCCATGGCAGCCTTCGTGGACCGCGTGGTCCTCCACCTCACCGCCGGCAACGGCGGGCACGGGTGCGTCTCCGTGCATCGCGAGAAGTTCAAGCCCCTGGGTGGCCCCGACGGCGGCGACGGGGGCGACGGCGGCGACATCACCCTCGTGGTGGACTCGCAGACCACCACGCTGCTGGACTATCACCACGCCCCGCATCGGTCCGCCGAGAACGGCCAGCCGGGCATGGGCGACCACCGCGAGGGCAAGAACGGCCAGTCGCTCGTGCTCCCCGTGCCGGACGGCACGGTGGTCAAGGACGAGCAGGGCAACATCGTGGCCGACCTCGTGGGGGAGGGCGCGACCTACGTCGCCGCCGCCGGCGGTCAGGGCGGCCTCGGCAACGCGGCCCTGGCCTCCGTGAAGCGCAAGGCGCCCGGCTTCGCGCTGCTCGGCCTGCCGGGGGAGAGCCGGGACCTGACGCTCGAGATCAAGACCGTGGCGGACGTCGCGCTCGTGGGCTTCCCCTCGGCCGGCAAGTCCTCCCTCATCGCGGCCCTGTCTGCGGCCCGCCCCAAGATCGCGGACTACCCGTTCACCACGCTCGTGCCCAACCTCGGGGTCGTGCAGGCCGGCGACGTGCGCTTCACCGTGGCCGACGTCCCGGGCCTGATCCCCGGTGCCTCGGAGGGCCGCGGCCTCGGCCTGGAGTTCCTGCGCCACGTCGAGCGCTGCGCCGCGCTCGTGCACGTCCTCGACTGCGGCAGCCTCGAGTCCGACCGCGACCCGATCGCCGACTTCGAGGCCATCGAGGCCGAGCTCGAGGCCTACGCGGTGGAGCCCGTCTTCTCCCAGGGCGGGGAGGGCGTCGTACCGCTGAACGAGCGGCCCCGCCTCATCGCCCTGAACAAGACCGACCTGCCCGACGGCGCCGCGATGGCGGACATGGTCCGCGACGAGCTCGAGGGCCGCGGCCTGCGGGTCTTCGACATCTCCGCGCTGGCCCGCGAGGGCCTGGACGCCCTCAAGTACGCCATGGCCGAGCTCGTGGCCGAGGCCCGTTCCCGGGTGGTCGAGCCCGCGCCGGCCGCGCCCGTCGAGGTGCCGCGCCGACATCGCCGCCGTGGCGAGCGGGCCGAATTCACGATCCGCCGTGAGGAGCGCAACCTCGAGCCGCTGTTCCGCGTGCGCGGCGAGAAGCCCGAGCGGTGGGTCGCCCAGACGGACTTCCAGAACGACGAGGCGATCGGCTACCTTGCGGACCGGCTCCAGCGGGCCGGCGTCGAGGACGGCCTGTTCAAGGCCGGTGCGAAGCCGGGCGACGCCGTCGTGATCGGCGACGACGTCACGGGCGTCGTCTTCGACTGGGAGCCCACGCTGTCCGCGGGAGCCGAGTTGCTCGCCGGGCCCCGTGGCACCGACCTGCGGCTCGACGAGCGCACCCGCGCGACCCGCGCGGAGAAGCGCGCCGAGCAGGATGCCCGCCGGGCCGCCCGTGCGGCGACCCGGGCCGAGATGGAGGCCGAGCGACGCTCCGGCCTGTGGAACGACACCGACGATCGAGAGGGATGATCCATGTCCGTGCGGCGCACCGTCGTCACCCGCTATCCGACCCCCGCCACGCGCGGCTCCGAGGACCCGCGGGCCAACCCCGTGACCTCGCGGGAGACGATGGGCGCCGCACGTCGCGTCGTCGTGAAGATCGGCTCGTCCTCGCTGACCACCCCGGACGGCCTGGACGTGGCGGCCATCGACCGGCTCGTGGACGTCCTCGCCGCCGAGCGGCAGAAGGGCACCCAGGTGGTGCTCGTGTCCTCCGGTGCCGTCGCGGCCGGATTCCCCCACCTCGGGCTGGGCCGACGCCCCAAGGACACCGCCACCCAGCAGGCCTCGGCGGCGGTCGGCCAGAGCAAGCTCATGGCGCACTACACCACGAGCTTCGGCCGGCACGACACCGAGGTGGCCCAGGTGCTGCTGACCGCCGAGGAGCTCATGCGGCGCACCCAGTACACGAACGCGCACCGCGCCCTGTCGCGGCTGCTCACGCTCGACGTGATGCCGATCGTGAACGAGAACGACGCCGTGGCCACGCGCGAGATCCGCTTCGGCGACAACGACCGCCTCGCGGCCCTCACCGCCAACCTCTGCAAGGCGGACCTGCTGGTCCTGCTCTCGGACGTGGACGCCCTCTACACGGGCCACCCCTCGAACCCGGACGCACGGCGCATCCCGGAGGTCACCTCGGACGACGATCTGGCCGGCGTCGACGTGCGCGTGCCCGGTTCCGCGGGCGTGGGCACGGGCGGCATGGTGACCAAGGTGGACGCGGCCGGCATCGCGGCCACCACCGGCATCCCGACCCTGCTCACCTCGGCCGCGAACGCGGGCGCCGCGTTCGCGGGGGAGGACGTGGGCACGTGGTTCTCCGCCACCGGCCGCCGCCGGTCCGCGCGCGCGGCGTGGCTCGGCCTCACGGCGGAGGTCCGGGGCCGGCTCGTCATCGACGACGGCGCGGTGGCCGGGGCGATCGACCGCGGCCGCTCCCTGCTGGCCGCGGGCATCACCGGCTGCACGGGCGACTTCACGCCGGGCGACGTCGTCGAGATCGTGGACGCGCACGGCCGGGTGCGGGCGCGCGGCCTCGTGCAGTACTCCTCGTCGCAGCTGCCCGCCATGCTCGGGCGGACGACCGCCGACCTCCGCGAGGACCTGGGCGCGGGCTACGACGGCGTCGTCGTGCACGCCGACGACTGGGTGCGCCTGGCTCCGCCGCAGCGCTGACCGGCACGGGCTCCGGCCGCGGCGACGGACCGGGGCCTCGTGCCTCGTCCGGGGCGCTCGATAGGCTGGGGGCATGCAGACCACCGAGAGCACCGCACCCCAGGATCAGTCCGGCCGCCAGGACGCCGAGGCGCCGACGCCCGAGGTCGAGGAGGCCGTCCGCCAGCGGGCCGAGTGGGCGCGTCAGGCCGTGCCCGAGCTGGCCACCGCCGGCCGCGCCCGCAAGGACGCCGTCCTGCGCCACATGGCCGAGGCCCTGCGCGCCAACGCGGCCGCGATCATCACGGCCAACCGCGAGGACCGCGGCCGCGGCCGCGAGGCCGGCACCTCGGCGGCCATGCTGGACCGCCTCAAGCTGGACGAGGCGCGCGTCGAGGCGCTGGCCCTCGCCCTGGAGACCCTGGCCGGCCTGCCGGACCCCGTGGGCACCGTGGTCCGCGGCGGTCCGCTGCCCAACGGCGTGCGGATGAGCCAGGTGCGGGTGCCCCTGGGCGTCGTGGGTGCCGTGTACGAGGCCCGTCCGAACGTCACGGTGGACATCGCCGGCATCGCCCTGAAGTCGGGCAACGGCGTGATCCTGCGCGGCGGCTCGGCCGCGGAGTCCACCAACGCGGTCCTGATCCAGGTGCTGCGGGAGGCGCTCGTGGATCAGGGCTTCGACCCCAACATCATCCAGGGCATCGACGATCTCGGACGTCCCGGCGTCGCCGCGCTGATGGCCGCTCGTGGCGCGGTGGACGTCCTCGTCCCGCGCGGCGGCCGTGAGCTGATCCAGCGCGTGGTCCGCGAGGCCCGGGTGCCCGTGATCGAGACGGGTGAGGGCAACGTGCATCTGTACGTGGACGCCGCCGCACCCAAGCAGATGGCGGTGGACATCGCACTCAACTCGAAGACCCACCGCACCTCCGTGTGCAATGCGGCCGAGACCCTGCTGCTCCACCGGGACGCGGAGGAGACGGGCCGCGAAGTGCTGCGCGCCCTCACCCGTGCCGGCGTGCTGCTGCACGTGGACGAGGCCGCGCGGGCCTGGCTGCCCACGCTGGCCGACCGCGGCGACCACGCCCGGGACGCCGTGGACGCCACGGAGGAGGACTGGGGCACCGAGTACCTGGACATGGAGATGGCCGTGCGCGTCGTGGACTCCCTCGACCAGGCGATCGAGCACATCGGCCGGTGGTCCACGGGCCACACCGAGGCCATCGTCACGAACGACCTGGCCGCGGCCGAGCGGTTCATCACCGAGGTGGACGCCGCGGCCGTCATCGTGAACGCGTCCACGCGCTTCACCGACGGCGGCGAGCTCGGCCTCGGTGCCGAAGTGGGCATCTCCACCCAGAAGATGCACGCCCGCGGGCCCATGGGCCTGGAGGAGCTCACGACCACCAAGTGGATCCTGCGCGGCGACGGGCAGATCCGCCGCTGAGCCGGGCTACGATGGACACCAGGACCCCTTCGGCCCGGCCCCGGCCCGGCCGTCTGACCCGCTGCACCGAGGAGCATCCATGCTGAACACCTCCCTGATCCTGGCCGCCGCCGAGGGCCACCACGTCGTCAACGAGCTGCCGATGGACCCCATCTGGTACGGCGTGCTCGTCTTCGCGCTGCTGATGGCCGCCCTGGCCGCCACCATGTCCATGCGCTCCCGCGCGCTGCGCCTGCCCGAGCCCACCACCGCGGTCCAGCACCACGGCACCGGCCGCGGCTCGCACACCTCCGGTCACTGACGTCCCACCGGCCCGCCGCGTCGCCGCCTCCGCCGGGGGCGACGCGGCGGGCCGTCCGTTCGTCTCCTGAGCGCATGACCGTCGCCTCCCGCACCCCCGTCCCCGAGCCCACTGCCGGGGGCGTGCGCCGTCGTCGCCTCGGCATCATGGGCGGCACCTTCGACCCGATCCACCACGGGCACCTCGTGGCCGCCTCCGAGGTGGCCGCCGAGTTCGAGCTGGACGAGGTCGTCTTCGTCCCCACGGGTCAGCCGTGGCAGAAGTCGGACCGGCAGGTCTCCCCGGCCGAGGACCGCTACCTCATGACCGTGGTGGCCACCGCCTCCAACCCCCGGTTCACCGTCTCCCGCGTGGACATCGACCGCCCCGGCGTGACCTACACCGTGGACACGCTGCGGGACCTGCGCCGCCTGCACCCGGACGCCGAGCTGTTCTTCATCACCGGCGCGGACGCGATGGGCCAGATCCTCACGTGGAAGGACGTGGACGAGCTCTGGGACCTGGCGCACTTCGTCGGCGTCACCCGTCCCGGCCACGACCTCTCGGACATGGGCCTGGGCGCCGACGTGTCCCTGATGGAGATCCCCGCCATGGCGATCTCCTCCACGGACTGCCGGGAGCGCGTCCGCCGGGGCCGGCCCGTCTGGTATCTCGTCCCGGACGGCGTCGTCCAGTACATCGCCAAGCACCACCTCTACGTCTCGGAAGAGGAGACCTCGTGACCGTTCCCCAGACCACCCTGGACGCCCTCACCACCGCCGCGGCCGCCGCCGCGGACAAGCTCGGCACGCACATCGTCGCGTTCGACGTCGCCGAGCGGCTCGGCCTGACCGACGCCTTCCTGATCGCCTCCGGCGCCTCGGAGCGTCAGGTCAACGCGATCGTCGACGGCGTCGAGGAGGCGCTGCTGAAGGACGAACAGCTCAAGCCGCTGCGTCGCGAGGGCCGGTCCGACGGCCACTGGGTGCTGCTCGACTACGGGCACTTCGTGGTGCACGTCCAGCATCGCGAGGACCGCGAGTTCTACGCGCTGGACCGCCTGTGGAAGGACACCCCGGCGATCGACCTCGGCCTGCCGGAGGAGAGCACCCGCCCGGACGCGGCCGCCCAGGACGACGGCGCCTCCGCCTCGCACGCCTCCTGAGCGGGGCTGCGAGATGCGCCTGATCCTGCTGCGTCACGGCGAGACCGACTGGAACGTCCTGGACCGCTACCAGGGGCACACGGACATCGAGCTGAACGCCGAGGGGGAGCGCCAGGCCCGCCGCGCCGCCGGCGGGCCCGTGGGTGACCTGATCGAGGACGCGGAGGAGCTCGTGGCCGTGTGCTCCCCGCTGGCCCGGGCGCGCCGCACGGCCGAGATCGTCCTCGAGGCCCGGGTGGGCGAGGCGTCCGTGGCCCTCGACCCGGAGCTGATGGAGCTGGCCGGGGGAGAGTGGGAGGGCCTGGAGCTCAGTTCCATCGCGGAACGCTGGCCGGACGAGCACCGCCTTTGGCGGCCCGAGCCGGCGCTCGACGCCGGCCCCGTGGGCGGGGAGACCCTGCGCGGGGGCGGCGAGCGGGCCCTGCGTGCGCTGCGCGGACACGTGCCCCCGCACTGGGCGGACACCCCGAGCGACGGTGGTGCCCAGACCCTGCTCGCCGTGGCCCACGGTGCGCTGATCCGCGCGGCCACGGGGCTGCTCCTCCGTCACGAGGGCGAGGCCTTCGCGGCGATGGAGCGGATCGGCAACGCCCGTGCCGCCGTGCTGCAGGGCGCGTTCGCTCCCGCGACGGAGGGCTGGGGCGACTGGACCCTCGAGGGCTACAACATCTGAGGGCGCCCCGGCCCGGACGCCGATTTGGCGCCGGCGCGGGGACCGTGTACGCTGGTCGAGTTGCCAGCGAGGCGAACGGGCCGGAAACGGCGCGTGAACATCGCGGGTGGCGCCCACATCTGGGGGTATGGCGCAGTTGGTAGCGCGTCTGCATGGCATGCAGAAGGTCAGGGGTTCGAATCCCCTTACCTCCACCAGTCAGAAGGCCCGGTCCACACGGACCGGGCCTTCGTCGTCGTCGGACTCCCGTGCGGGGCCGGGAGGCGACCGCCGCCCCGCGACATCACCGCGGTTCTGCACTGCGGTGATGTCGCTCCGCCGCGGTCGGTGCGGGGGACACGCCGGGGTACGCTGCGCGCTCCGCCGCCGTGAGTGCGGGTTCCACCGCACGGCCCTCCCGCGCCGAGGCGACGGCGGCCTCGAGCACCGCCATCACGGCGACGGCCTGGTCGGGGGTGGCGGCGTCGCTGCTCGCGCGGCCCAGGATCGCGTCGCGCACGCCCGCGTAGGACCGCTGCTGGGCTCCGATCGGCGCGGGGACGCGCTCGGTGTTCCCCTCCCCGTCGTGCAGGAGGATCGGGTCCGGATCGACGCCCCAGCCCTCGGCGCCGGGGAGCAGACCAGCGCGCAGCTGAACCTCCTGCCGATCCGGCAGTTCCTTCACCGCGGAGCCACGCGTGCCGTGGACCGCGAAGCGCGGGCTGCCGCCGGCCACGAGCATCGACGCCTGCAGGACCACGCGCCGGCCCGGGTACTGCAGCACGCAGTGCGCCCAGTCCTCGACCGGGGCGCCCGGACGCAGGGCCGCGAGGTCGGCGTCTACGCGTTCGGGGACACCGAAGAGCAGGAGCGCCTGGTCGACCAGGTGCGGTCCGAGGTCGAACCAGATGCCGCCCCCGGGCACCGCGGCTTCCCGCCAGCGGTCCCGGACGGTCGGGCGGAAGCGGTCGATCCGGGACTCGAGGTGGACGACGTCCCCGAGCCGGCCGGAGCGCACGAGCTCGGCGATGCCCAGGAAGTCGCTGTCGAAGCGGCGGTTCTGGAACACCCGCAGCACCCGCCCCGTCTCGGCCGCGAGGTCGCGCAGCTCCCGCGCCTCGGCGAGACTCAGCGTGAACGGCTTGTCCACCACCACGTGCCTGCCCGCCCTGAGGGCGGCGCGCGCGAGCGGCGTGTGCTGGTCGTTCGGGGCGGCGATCACCACGAGGTCCACGTCGTGCCACGCCAGGAGCGCGTCCACGTCGGGCACCACGACGACGTCCGGCAGATCCGCGTGCACCGCGTCCGGGCGGCTCGAGACGACATGGGTGAGAGCGAGTCCCTCCGTGGCGTGGAGCAGGGGGACGTGGAACGTCTTCCCGGCGAACCCATAGCCGATCAGGGCGGTGCGGATCGGTGCGTCAGTGCGGGACATGCAGGACCTCCTGGGCTGGCGGGGGGGCATGGGGGCGTCTCCTGCACGCTAGGCCGTGGCGTCGCGGCGGTCCATCGACGCCGCCCGGCCGGTTTGCGCGGTTGCCGCAGGCCGGGTATTCTGTTCAGGTGCTCCGGCCGGTCCGCCGGAAACGGAGTCACCACCCACCTGGGGGTATGGCGCAGTTGGTAGCGCGTCTGCATGGCATGCAGAAGGTCAGGGGTTCGAATCCCCTTACCTCCACCAGTCAGAAGGCCCGGTCCGTGCGGACCGGGCCTTCGTCGTCGTGACGGCCAGCTCGCCGTCGAGAACCACCGGTCACGGCCGGGTTGCGGTCCAGTGTCGATCACGCATCGACGTCGCATAGCTCTTTCATGGCAGGCTCTCGGCGGACAGACTCGAGGCGTCCCCACCCGTGGAGCCCGGAACACCGGTGCTGCAGAGGCGGGGGCCGCCGGCCCTGTCCGGCCGACTCAGTGAGGAGCTGCCATGTCCGTCATCCGTACCCGTCGTCCCTCCCTCCGTCACCTGCCCGTCGCCGTCGCCGCCGCCGGCCTCGTCACCACCGTCGCCCTCGCCGGCCCCGCCGCCGCCTGGGACGACGCCCACGGCCCCCAGGCCGGCTACTTCCAGGCCGTCGACCACGAGAACGTCACCACCGCCCTCTTCCAGACCTACGACGGCTACGACCCGGAGGACCTCACGCTCACGCTCACCCCGGTGGCCGAGGACGGCACCCGCCTGGAGGGCGGCCAGGAGGTCGAGTTCACCGCCCTGGACGTCATCGACGGCGGTGCGGTGGACGTCCTGGAGACCCGCCGCGCGCTCGGCGCGGCCGGTGCAGGCCTGGTGCGGTACGACGTCGTGGCCGACGGGCAGATGCTGAACATGGGCATCACGCTCCAGGCGGACACCGACCTCGCCGACGATCAGGGGGCGGCCGTGCACTCTGTCGACGGCCCGCAGATGGCCCACCTCGGGGACCGGCCCCTGGCCTGGGACTCGGCCATGCAGTTGGCACCCGGGGTGGCGGGCGCCGAGATCGTCCACCTGGTCGCCGCGCCGACGATGGAGAACACCTACGCGGCGGTCGTGGCCGAGCCGGCCCACGGTGAGGTCTTCGCGTTCCGTGACTCGGAGCACTCCGAGCTCCGTGCCTGGTACATCCCCGACGAGGGCTTCGTCGGCACGGACACCTTCACCGTCGACTTCCACAGCGATCACGTCGCCCATGTCCAGACCGTCACCGTGCACGTCGGCGAGGAGATCCCCGCCGCGTACGACGGCTTCCTCGATGCCGAGGACGGCGTCCTCAACGGGAAGCCGCTCGACCTGACCGACCCGGACACCGCCGCGGCGCTCGCCGCGTTCCGGGGCGACGAGGCCGCCCCGGCTCCGGAGGGCGCGGAGAAGCAGCCCGCTCCGGTCGGGGACGACGCCGACGAGCAGCACACGACCCCGGACACCGTCGAGACGGGGCAGTCCACCGGCTGGTGGCTGGCCGGCCTCGGCACCGCCGCCGCGGGTGTGCTGGTCGCGGCCCGCCGTCGTCTGGGCCTGACCGACTGAAAATCCGCCGCGCACAGATCCGTCGACGCGCCGCCCCTCTCACACACAGGGGCGGCGCGTCCGTGCCGGCCTGACACGTGGCCGGCAGTCCGCGGGTCAGTCGCCGAGGCCCGCCAGCAGCAGGTCCAGTCCCTCCTCGAAGGGTGCGTCCGCGTAGGGGTTCCGCGCCCCCGTCGCGCGCGTGCTCCCGCCCGCCCGGAAGGCCTCGGCGGCCGCGCCAAGCGCGGGCAGGCGCTCCTGCGCCCCCGCCACCTCGAAGATGTCGGCCGGAGAGTCGACGTCGTACGCGGAACCGTAGATGAACGACTCGAGCGCGATCACCCGGGCCAGCACCTGCTCCGGCGCCAGGCCGGTCCGGGCCAGCACCGCGCACACCGTCTCGTAGACCCGCTGCGTCGACGGGGCTCCCTCGATCGGCAGGGTGGCGATGAGCGGGATCAGCGGCGGATGGGCCGCGAAGACGTCCCGGTAGGAGCGTGCCCACGCCCGCAGGGCGGCGACGACGGGCGCCTCGCCCCGGATCGCGGCCTCCAGCTCGACGAGCGAGACCTCGCCCATCACGGCGTCCTGCAGCAGGACGAGCAGCTCATGCTTGCCGCTGATGTGGTTGTAGAGCGCGCTCGGCGCCACGCCCAGGCGACGGCCGACCGCCGCCATGGTGAGCCCTTCGTATCCCTCGGTGCGGGCGACCGCGAGCGCCGCGTCCGCGATCGCTGCGCGGCTCAGAGCGGGGGAGAGAGGTCGTCCGCGGCGGCGACGCGTCCGGGGCGGTTCAGGGGTCTCGTCCATCCGGCCATTCTGACCCGTCGGACGGGCGGAAGGTGTCATGTCGGCCACGGACCGGCCTTCCCTTCCCGGCGCGCGGCCCGTACAGTGAGCGCCGACACTCTAAATGAACGGCATTCACCTGGGCTCTGCCCGATGCCCCCGTCCCCGCCAGAGGAGCACCCCCATGACCACCGCCCCCGCCACCGTCGGCCGCGAGCGCCGGACGAGCGACGTCGTCGTGATCGGCGCCGGCCCGGCCGGCCTCATGGCCGCCCGCACCGCGAAGGCCCAGGGCCTGTCCGTCACCGTCCTGGAGGCTCGCCGGCGCGTCGGCGGCCGCACCTGGAACGGCCTGGTCGAGGGCGCCGACGGCAAGGACCACTTCATCGAGATCGGCGGCCAGTGGATCTCCCCGGACCAGACCCGCCTCATCTCCCTGGTGGAGGAGCTCGGCCTGCCGACGTTCTCGCGCTTCCGCGACGGTCGCAACGTCTATGTGGACCCGCGCGGAGAACGCCACGTCTACGACGGCCTCGACTTCCCGGTGGCCGAGAAGACGGACCGGGAGATGGATCGCCTGATCGCCAAGATCGACGAACTGACCGCAGAGATCGACGCCGCCTCCCCGTGGGAGCACCCGCGGGCCGCCGAGCTGGACAAGATCTCCTTCCGCCACTGGCTGGAGCAGGAGTCCGACGACCCGGAGGCCATCGACAACGTCTCCATCTACATCGCCTCCGGCATGCTGACCAAGCCCTCCCACACCTTCTCCATGCTCCAGGCGCTGCTCATGGCCGCCTCGGCGGGGTCGTTCCGGAACCTGGTGGACGAGGACTTCATCCTGGACAAGCGCGTCGAGGGCGGCATGCAGTCCGTGTCCCTGACCATGGCCGCCGAGCTGGGCGACGACGTCGTCCTCGGCCAGCCGGTGCGCACCCTCCGCTGGGCCGAGCCGGACCCGACCACCGCGGACGAGAAGAACGGTGTGGCCGCGGACGTGCGCAACGGCGTGGCGCACGACGGCGCCGCCGGCGACGTCGTGGCGCTCACCGACGACTACGAGGTGCACGCCCGCTACGCGGTCCTGGCCGTCCCGCCGAACCTCTACAGCCGCATCTCCTTCGAGCCGCCGATGCCGCGCGAGCAGCAGATCGCGCACCAGCACATCTCCATGGGCCTGGTCATCAAGGTGCACGCCGTGTACGAAACCCCGTTCTGGCGCGAGGAGGGCCTGTCCGGCACGTGCTTCGGCGGGGGCCGTCTCGTCCAGGAGATCTATGACAACACCAACCGCGGCGAGAACCTGGCCGGTGGCGCCCCGGGCGAGGAGGACCCGCACGGCACCCTCGTCGGCTTCGTGTCCGACGTGTACGCCGAGCAGATGTGGGCCCTGCCGGAGGAGGAGCGCAAGGCCGCGATCCTCGGCGCCATGGCCGAGTACCTCGGTCCCCGGACCCTCGAGCCGATCGCGTTCTTCCTCTCGGACATGGCCGCCGAGGAGTGGACCCGAGGCGCCTACGCCACCAGCTACGACCTCGGCGGACTCTCCCGCTGGGGCCACCTCCAGAACCGCCCGACCGGCCCCATCCACTACGCGTGCTCGGACATCGCCGCCGAGGGCTACCAGCACGTGGACGGCGCGATCCGCATGGGCGAGGCCGCCGCCCTGGCCATCGCCGAGCGGGAAGCCACCGACGCGGGGCAGCCCACCGGCTGACCGGCCCGACGGACAAGGACATCCTCATGAGCGCATCCACCCCACGACGCCGCGTCGTCGACAACGAGGGACACGAGCACGTGTACCCGACCACCTCCGCCATCGAGCAGGTCAACCTGCTCAACCCGGGCGGGGTGAGCAACAAGGGGCTCCAGGCCGGCAAGGTCGGCCTGCTCGGGGCCGTGGTGATCGGCGTCTCCGTCGTCGCCCCCGCCTACACGTTGACCTCGGGCCTCGGGCCGACCATCAGCACCGTCGGCACCCACGTGCCCGCGATCCTGCTGCTCGGCTTCATCCCGATGCTCCTGGTGGCCCTCGGCTACCGGGCGCTGAACACGCGGGTGCCGGACTCCGGCACGTCCTTCACCTGGGCCACGCACGCCTTCGGGCCGTATGTCGGGTGGATGGGCGGCTGGGGGCTCATCGCCGCCTCCGTGATCGTGCTGTCCAACCTGGCGGCCGTCGCCGTCGACTTCACGTTCCTGCTGCTCGCCCAGATCACCGGGAGCCAGGCCATCGCGGACCTGGCCGGCAACCTGTGGGTCAACATCCCCCTGACCCTGGTGTACCTGGCCCTGGCCGGATGGATCTCGCACCGGGGCATGGAGACCACCAAGCACCTGCAGTACATCCTGGTGGCCTTCCAGATCCTGGCCCTCGGCGCGTTCGCCGTCGCCGCCCTGATGCAGTCCTCCCGTGGTGCGGGCTTCGACCCCACTCCGGTGCAGCTGGACTGGTTCAACCCGTTCACTGCAGGCGACTTCAGTGTGGTCGCGGCCGGCGTCTCCCTGTCCATCTTCCTGTTCTGGGGCTGGGACGTGACCCTCACGATGAACGAGGAGACCAAGGACCCCGAGCGCACCCCCGGCCGGGCCGCCGCCGTCACCGTGTTCGTCATCATCGCCGTCTACATCCTGTCCGCCCTGGCCGTGATCTCCTGGGCGGGCATCGGCTCCGAGGGCCTGGGCGCGGGCAATCCGGACAACCAGGAGTCGATCTTCGCGGTCCTCGCCGGCCCGATCCTGGGCCCCTTCGCCGTGATCATGTCCAGCGCGATCCTCGTCAGCTCCCTGGCCTCCCTGCAGTCCACCATGGTCTCCCCGGCCCGCACCCTGCTAGCGATGGGCTTCTACCGGGCCGTGCCCGCGCGCTTCGCCGAGCTGAGCCCCCAGTTCAACAGCCCGGCCTTCGCGACCTGGGTGTGCGCGGGCTTCGCCGGCCTCTTCTACGTCGTCACGCGGCTGCTCTCCGAGAACGCCCTGTGGGACACCATCACCGCCCTGGGCTTGATGATCTGCTTCTACTACGGCATCACCGCCCTGGCCTGCGTCTGGTACTTCCGCCGCGAGTGGTTCACCTCGGTGGGCAACGCCCTCACCACCTTCCTGTTCCCGCTGATCGGCGGCCTCGTGCTGCTGGTGATGTTCTGCGTGACCGCGCTGGACTCCACCGACCCCGACTACGGCTCCGGCTCGACCGTGTTCGGCGTGGGCACGGTGTTCATCCTGGGCATGGGCGTGCTGGCCATCGGCGTGGTACTGATGATGTGGACGCGGTTGCGCCACCCGGCCTACTTCCGTGGCGAGACCCTGCCGCAGACGGACTCGACCCGACCCATCCCGATCATCCGTCCGGACGACGACGGCACTGCCGTGGTCCGGGACCCGAACGAGAGGACCCACTCATGAGCACCCCCACCGGCTATCGCGTGCAGGACCCCAGCACCGACCAGGTCGTGGAGACCTTCCCCGCCCTCGCCGACGGTGAGGTCGACCAGCTGCTGGCCGCCGCCGAGACCGCCCAGCGTGCGTGGGCCGCCCGCCCCATCGAGGAGCGCGCCACCATCGTGCAGAAGGTCGCGGACCTCTTCGAGGAGCGCAAGGACGAGCTCGCGCAGATCATCGCCACCGAGATGGGCAAGCGCGTGACCGAGGGCGTCGAGGAGGCGGAGTTCAGCTCGGCCATCTTCGGCTACTTCGCGGACAAGGGCCCCACCCTCGCCGCGGATCGCCCCATCGAGACCTTCGAGGGCGGCCGCGCCATGATCCGCCACCTGCCCCTGGGTGTGCTGCTGGGCGTCATGCCGTGGAACTTCCCGTACTACCAGATCGCCCGTTTCGCCGCGCCGAACCTCATGCTCGGCAACGCGATCGTGCTCAAGCACGCCGAGATCTGCCCGCGCTCGGCCCTGGCCGTGCAGCAGATCATGGACGACGCCGGCGTGCCGGCCGGCGTGTACACCAACGTCTTCGCCACGCACGACCAGATCGCCGAGTTCATCGCCGACCCGCGCGTGGCCGGCGTCTCCCTGACCGGCTCCGAGCGGGCCGGCTCCGTGATCGGCGCGCTCGCGGGCCAGCACCTCAAGAAGGCCGTCCTCGAGCTCGGCGGCTCGGACCCGTACATCGTGCTCGACGCCAAGGACCCGGCCGAGGCCGCCCGTACCGCGTGGGCGACCCGCATGTACAACATGGGCCAGGCCTGCAACTCCAACAAGCGCATGATCGTCTCGGCGGACATCCATGAGGCCTTCGTGGCCGAGCTGGTGTCCCTGGCCGAGGCCATGAAGCCCGGTGAGGCCACCGACGAGGACCCGACGGTCTTCACTCCGCTGTCCTCGCGCGGTGCCGCCGAGGGCCTGGCCGAGCAGGTGGAGCGGGCCCGTCAGCAGGGCGCGACCGTCCACGTCGGTGGGACCGTCACGGACGAGGCGGGCGCCCGCTTCGCCCCGGCCGTGATCACGGGCGTCACCTCCGAGATGGACGCCTACCGCGAGGAGCTCTTCGGCCCCGTCGCCGTCGTCTACAAGGTGGAGTCCGCGGACGAGGCGCTCGCCCTCGCCAACGACTCCCAGTACGGCCTGGGCGGCGCCGTGTTCTCCCAGGACGAGGCCCAGGCCGAGCGGGTCGCCCGGCAGCTCGAGGTCGGCATGGCCAACGTCAACACGCCGGCGGGCGAAGGGGCGGAGATCCCGTTCGGCGGCGTCAAGCGCTCTGGCTTCGGCCGCGAGCTCGGCCCGCTCGGCATGGACGAGTTCGTCAACAAGCAGACGTACTTCGTCCAGGACTGACACCCCACGACGACGACGGGCCCGCCTCCGGTGACCGGAGGCGGGCCCGTCCGCGTCCCCCGGCGAGGCGGGAGCAGTGGGTCAGCGACGCGCCAGACGTTCCAGCAGACGCTCCTCTGCGTCCTCGCCCGGGGTGATCCCGCGCGGGATGCGGAACAGGAAAACGAAGCCGAGCAGCCACCACAGGCCGAAGAAGGCATAGGCCATCGGGGCGATGGAGGCGGGCATCCCCGGAATGTAGAGGCTGAGCAGCCCCGCAGTGAGGATCACACCGGTCACGCCCAGCACTCGCCCGGCGGTCGCGCCGCCCGCGCGGAAGGGGCGGTCCATCTCCGGCTCGCGGCGGCGCAGGAGCAGGAACACGACGCAGACCATCATGTAGGTGAACACGATGGACGGGGATCCGGAGTCGACGAACCAGCCCAGGGCGCCCGCGCCGAAGAACGGCGCCGCGATGGAGAGCACGCCGATGAACAGCACCGCGTTCGACGGGGTCCGGTACTTCGGGTGGATGTGTCCGAACCAGCGGGGCAGCATGCCCGAGACGCCCATCGCGTAGAGCAGGCGAGCCGCGCCCATGAGCAGGGCGATCCAGGAGGTGAGGATGCCGGCCATGCCGCCCACGAGCAGCACGTTGGCCATGGCCGGGCTGTGGAAGAGGGCCGCCATGGCGTCAGCCGTCACGAGGTCGGAGTTCACGAGCTGCTCACGGGGCATCGAGGATGCGTTCGTCAGGATCACCATGATGTACCAGAGGGTCGCGGCGGCCACCGAGACGATGATCATCACGCCCATGCGGCGAGGCGGCATGTTGAGCTCCTCAGCCGACTGCGGGATGACGTCGAAGCCCACGAAGAGGAACGGCACGACGACCATCACCGTGAAGAGGCCCCGGGCGTCCGTGAAGAGCGGCTCGAAGTTCGCGACGGAGCCACCCGTTCCGGCCCCGAACACCAGGAGAGCGCCGATGACGAGCAGCGTGGCGACCACGATCGTCTGCACGATGCCGGCCAGTTTGACGCCGATGTAGTTGATCCAGGTGATGACCACGGCGGCCCCGGCGCCGACCAGCGCCCAGACGAGGTAGACGTCCGAGCCGAAGGCGTTCCACAGCGGAATCGACTCGATCTCGGGCCAGATGTACGCGGCGGTGCGGGGGAGGGCGACGGCCTCGAACGCGACGATCGAGATGTAGCCGCCCGTGATGCCCCACGAGCCGAGGAAGCTCCACCGCGCGCCCATGCCACGCAGCAGGAAGTGATGCTCGCCGCCGGCCTTCGGGATCGCTGCGACGAGCTCGGCGTACACCAGCGCGACGACGGTCATGATCAGGCCGCCGGAGACGATCGCGATGATCGAGCCCATGGTGCCGGCGTTCTTGAGCCAGCCGCCCACGAGGACGACCCAGCCGAAGCCGATCATGGCGCCGAAGCCCATGGCGTAGGCGTCGAGCGACGAGAGGGTCTTCTTGAGACCCGGCCCCGTCTCGGGCGGGGAGGAGGTCACGTGGCTCATGGAGCCCCCCTTTCTCGGGGGTGGGGAAGTGATGACCGCCATATTCTCCCCGATCGTCGGCCAGGGTCGTCTCCGTCAGTGACGCGCCTGTCACACAGCGGGTTCTCGGCTGGCGCGCCCTTGTCCCTTCAACCGGGGCGTGGCCATCATGGAGCGGATCCCCGTCGAGAACTGCAGAATCGAGATGCCTGATGTACCCCACCCCGATGACCTTCGACGTGGCGCGCGCCGGCCGCGCTCTCGCCCAGGTCAGTGTCCGCACCCTGGCCACCGCGGCCGGCCTCGAGAAGGAGCAGCTGCGCCGCTTCGAGAAGGGGCTGGCCGACCTGCGGGTGGACGAGCGTCTGCGTCTGGAGAAGGCCCTGCGGAAGTACGGCGTCGGGCTGGTCCCGGAGGACGAGTTCGGCGGCACGGGGGTCCGCCGGATCTTCACCGCCGAGAAGTCCCGGCGCCTCGAGGCCCTGGAGAACGAAGGCGGCCCCGCGTACGAGGACGACATCTGAGGCCTCTGCCGACAGGCGGACGGCCCCGCATCCCGGGCAGGGATGCGGGGCCGTCGTCGTCGGTCCGCCGGTGGCGGGGGCTCAGGCGGACTGCAGCGCCTTCGTGACCTCGCTCAGGCCCTCCTTGAGGAGGTCCTCACCGATGGTCAGCGGCGGCAGGAAGCGGACGACGTTGCCGTAGGTGCCGCACGTGAGCAGGATGACGCCGGTGGCGCGCACGGCCGCGGCCACGGTGGCGGTCAGCGTCGCGTCCGGCTCGCCGGTGGCGGGGTCCACGAACTCGATCGCCATCATCGCGCCGCGGCCGCGGACCTCGGCGATGCGGTCGTCGGCGTTCTGCTCGAAGTGCTCGCGGATGACCTGCTCGATCCGGCGGGCCTTCTCCAGGATACCGTCCTCCTCGACGGCCTCGAACACGGCGAGCGCCGCCGCCGTGGCGACGGGGTTGCCGCCGTAGGTGCCCCCGAGGCCGCCCGGGTGCACGGAGTCCATCACCTCGGCGCGGCCGGTGACGCCGGAGAGCGGCATGCCGCCGGCGATGCCCTTGGCGGTCGCCATCAGGTCCGGCTCGATGCCCTCGGTCTCGGAGGCGAACCAGGCGCCGGTGCGGGCGATGCCGGACTGGACCTCGTCCGCGATGAACAGGACGTCGTTGGCCTTGCACCACTCGACCACGGCCGGCAGGAAGCCCTCGGCCGGGACGATGAAGCCGCCCTCGCCCTGGATCGGCTCCATGATCACGGCGGCCAGGTTGTCGGCACCGATCTGCTTCTCCAGCGCGGAGATGGCGCGCTGCGCGGCCTCGGCGCCGGACAGGCCGTCCCGCAGCGGGTAGGAGCCGGGCACGCGGTAGATCTCGGGGGCGAACGGTCCGAAGCTGTGCTTGTAGGGCATGGACTTGGCGGTCAGCGCCATCGTCAGGGTGGTGCGGCCGTGATAGGCGTGGTCGAACGCGGCCACGGCCTGCTTGCCGGTGTAGGCGCGGGCCACCTTGACGGCGTTCTCCACGGCCTCGGCGCCGGAATTGAACAGGGCGGTGCGGGTCTCGCCGGGGATCGGGCTGGTGCGGTCCAGCTGCTCGGCCACGGCCACGTAGCCCTCGTAGGGCGTGATCATGAACGAGGTGTGGGTGAACTGCGCGACCTGCTCCTGGACGGCGGCCACGACGCGCGGGTGGGAGGCGCCCACGGAGGTGACGGCGATGCCGGAGGCCAGGTCGATCAGGCGGTTGCCGTCCACGTCCTCGAGGATGCCGCCCGCGGCGCGGGCCGCGTACACCGGCATGGTGGTGGCCACGCCGGCCGGGACGGCGCGCTTCTGGCGCTCGGCGAGCTCACGGGAGCGAGGGCCGGGCAGCTCGGTGGCCAGATGGCGGGTCTGCTCGAGGTCGGTGGTGGCGGTCATGGGGATGCCTCCTGGGGACGGCTCACGGGAGCGGGGACGACGGGTGGGCACGACGACGACGCGTCGGGCCGCGTCCTCCCATGGTGGGGCGTTGAGTGCATGCCGTCCAGTGATGATCTTGCATGGTGGCTATGCTCATTCGGCATGGAGGAGAAACTGCTCAGGGCCTTCGTCACGGTGGCAGAGGTCGGCACGGTCTCGGGGGCCGCGATCCGCCTGGATCTCGTACAGTCCGCGCTCAGTCGGCAGCTGCAGCGGCTTCAGCGTGAGCTGCGCCTGCCCCTGTTCGCCCGGGTCGCCGGTCGGCTCGAGCTGACGACGGCCGGCGAGGCGTTCCTCCCGGTGGCGCGCGAGGTCCTCGTCGCCCATCGACGGGCGGAGCAGGCGGCCCGCGCGCTCGCCTCCGGTCGGCTCACGGACGTGGCCGTGGCCGCGCCGGGCACCACCCTCATCGACGTCGTGCTGCCGTTCGTGGCCACCTTCGGGGAGGAGGACCCGCGCCCGCGCGTCGCGGAGACCCAGCTGGACGACTCGCTGCTCGACGCCGTCGCGCGGCACGACCTCGTGGTGATGCCGACGGTGCCGCCGCCCTCCGTCGCGTCGCTGCCGCTGATGGACCTGCCGGTCTGGGCGTACGTCGCCCCGGGCCACCCCTGGGCGGGCCGGACGCGGGTGTCCCTCGACGACCTCGTGGCCCAGCCCGTCGTCGCACCCGCCCGCACCTTCATGGCGCGACGCGTCCTCGACGGCGCCGTGGCCGTGGCGGGCCTCACGCCGCCGGCCCTCACCGAGGCGAACTCCGGGCGGGTGGCCCAGGCCCTGGTCGCGGCGGGGGCGGGCGTCGCCGTCGTCACCGAGGACCCGGCCTTCGGGTT
The DNA here is from genome assembly GCF_006704135.1 of Micrococcus sp. R8502A1. Taxonomy (NCBI): domain Bacteria; kingdom Bacillati; phylum Actinomycetota; class Actinomycetes; order Micrococcales; family Micrococcaceae; genus Micrococcus; species Micrococcus sp. R8502A1. Next base: position 42,640 of record NZ_VIGS01000004.1, on the reverse strand, counting down.
GACGCCGGTGCGGGTCATCGCGCAGGGGCGGACGCTCACGGTGCGACTGCACGCGGCGTGGCGGGGGGATCACTTCGCCACCGCGACGCTGGAGGCGATCGCCCGTCGGCTGCAGGCCTTCGTCCGGGACCGCTATGCCGAGCCCGGAGACGACGCGCCGGGCCGAGGCCGGAGCGCGTGAGACCATGCCGTCGTCGGACGCGGCCCCGGGCGGGCCGGGTCGATGCACACGAGGGGAGAACCCGGATGAACACCACCGTCCGACGCGCCCTGTGGGTGGTCCTGTTGCTGCTGTGCCTGAGCCTCGTGTTCCTCGCGCTGCGCGGGGTGCTGGCGGTCGGCGCCGTGCCGATCAGCGCTGCCCCCACCCTCAGCGCCACGGCGTCCGTGAGCCCGTCCTCTGCGGCAACCACGCGGGAGGCGGCGGTTCCCATCGAGACCCAGGAACCCGCCGGCGCACCCACGCCGTCCGAGGAGCCGACCCCCACCGAGGAGCCAGCCCCCGCCGCGGCCGCCCACCTCTCCGGCCCCGCCGCCCCGTGGGACGAGATCACGGCGACGCCCGTGCACGTGGACGTCCACCAGGACGGCGAGCAGATCGTCGGAGCGGGGATCGACCTGACGCAGTTGGACGAGGGCGGCGACCTGGACCCGGAGCCGCAGACGGTCGGCTGGTACGGCCCGCCGCAGTGGGGCACCACGCCGGGGGAGCGCTCCCGGTACGCGGGGGTCCTGGCCGGGCACGTCGTCTACTACGGCGTGCGGGACGTGTTCTGGAACCTGGGCGACGTGCGCGCGGGTGCCGTCGTCGTGGTGACATACGACGACGGCACGCAGGCCGCCTTCGAGGCGGACGCGGACGCGGTCTCGGTGGAGAAGGAGGCGCTCACCCAGGATCCGGCGAACCGCTGGGCCTGGGAGCCCGGGGGCGACGACGCGAAGGTCACGCTGATCACGTGCGACCTCGTGCCGGGCACCGGGATGGCCGGGAACGCCTTCAACAACTGGGTGGTGCAGGCCACCCGCGTCGCCTGAGGCCGCGGCGACCCCGGGGCAGGGAGGCCGGAGGGGTACCCTGGGGAGGCCGGGGCGGCCGACCGCGTCGGACCGCCATTGACCCCGTGACCGGGTGACGACCGCCGAGAGGACCTGCGCCCATGAGCCGAGCCGACATCGCCCCCGCCCGCGTGCGCCCCCGCCGCTGGAGCGTGGCCGTCGGAGGGGCGCTCCTGAGCATCACCCTGGCCACCGGCGGCTGCAGCGTCGCCGAGGAGCCCGGACAGACCGGTGGCACGGAGGCGGGGAACACCTACCTGGAGGGCGTGCTGGCCAGCCCCAGCCAGACGTCCGCCGACCCGCTCGCGGCGGACATCCAGTTCGCGGGTCTGCTGCTGCGCAACCACCGCGACGCGATCCAGCAGTCCGATCAGGTGCTGGGCAAGGACGGCGTGGACCAGGAGATCCGGGCCACCGCCGAACGGATGAAGTCCGAGCACGAGGAGCGGGCGGGCCGGCTCGAGTCGATGCTCGAGGGCTGGGGCGTCCCCTCGGATGACGTGCGCGGTGCGGGTGCCGAGTCGACCCCGTCTGCGCAGCCCGAGTCCACGGAGGACGCGGAGCCGACCCAGATCGTGGGCGACGAGCTGCGCGCCGGACTCCTGTCCGACCGGGAGAAGAACGTGCTGGCCGCCGCCGAGCCGGAGGAGGCAGGACGGATCTACCTGCTCCAGATGCGCCGCCTCTATCAGGGCGCGCTGACGATCTCCGCCACGGAGGCGGAGGACGGCTCGGACGACGCGGCGAAGGAGCTGGCCTCCAGCGTGGTCGAGGGCCATCGCAAGGAGCTGGAGAGTTTGGCCGCGACGCTCGGGGAGATGGGCGTGATCGGGTCGAGCGGGGCGCGCACGGCGGAACCGTCCGGGTTCACCGGCCCCATCAAGATCGAGGGCACCGGCGCGGACGGCGGCTCCGTCCCCTCGGACTTCGTCCCGGAGCCGGTGCAGCGGGTGCGCAGCTTCCGCGCCACCCAGAAGCCGGTGCTGCCGTCGTCGAGCTCGCCCAGTTCCTCCAGCGCGTCGGGCTCCGCCAGCGCGTCCGGCCGGGACGCCGAGGACCAGCGGGGGCGGGACGCCGCATCGGCGAGCCCGTCGCCCAGCCCGGCCGACACGGCGCAGGCCACCCCGCGCCCCTCCTCCGGGGCAAGCCCCTCGCCCAGCGCATCCCGCTGACGCGCGGCGCCGGCCGGCCCGATCCGCATCGCGCGTCGCCGTGACCGAGTCGATAGCGCTTCGTCACCGGATGGTGACCCGCATCACGTCCGTGCGGCGTAGATTCGTGCCGACGCGGCGAGTGCGGCATCCGGTCGACCTCGGGCGTCCGAGCCGGGGAACCCTTCGGCCCGTCGCAGCACCGCACCCCTGGAGGAGCACGATGCGCACCGCCCGACCAACCCGCCTCGCCGCCGCCCTGGGCGCCGGCGTCCTTCTCGTGGGGGCGACCCCCGCCCTCGCCTCACCCGCCCACCCCGCCGGATGGACCGCCGAGCACGGCCTGCCCGGCGGATCCTTCCTCGTGGCCAGCGCGGAGGGTGAGACCGGCGCCTCCTTCGGCACCGAGTTCGAGGTGGACGAGTCCGACGTCCGCCTGACGGTGGCTCCGGTGCTGGAGGGGGAGGCCCGCGGCGCCGAGACCGAGGTCCCGTTCACGTACGACGACGAGCTGGAGCGCGGTGACTTCGACGTCGCCGCGGCCCGGCGGAGCCTGGGCGAGTCGGGGACCGGCCCCGTCGTCTACGCCCTCTACGTCCTGGGCGGCGAGGTGGCCGCCCTCACCTACGGTCCGGACGCCGACCTCACCGATGCTGACCCGGGCGAGCCACTGCGCGCCGACCAGCGTCATGAGCTCGGCTTCCACATGCTCCCCACCGTCTGGGACACCACCCTGCTCGCGGCGCCGGGGGAGCGATACGTGTTCATCTCCTCGAACACGGGCGATGAGGCAGCGCCGCTGACGCTCGTCGCGGGCCCGGCCGAGGGCCGGGCCGTCGAGGTGACGGAGGAGGAGACCGGCGGTCCGCGCGGCTACGTCTACCAGGCGCCCGAGGGCTTCACCGGATCCGACACCGTCACCCCGCGGGCCACGAGGGACGGCGTGACGACGACGCGGACGGTGACCGTGCGGTTCGGCGACCCCCGCGTGGACCTTTACGACTGGGAGAACGGGCGGATCCCGGGGTTCGTGACCTTCCCCGTGGTCGGCCTGTTCGACGTACCGGCTCCGGGCCAGCCGGCGGATCCCGAGACCCCACCTCGCCGGCGGAGCCCGAGACCCCCGCGGAGCCGGCCGAGGGCGAGCACACGGTGCCGGACACGGTCGAGACCGGGCGTGGTCCGGCGGCGTGGCCCACCGCCGTCGCGGTGCTGGCCGCGGGCGTCCTGGCCGTGGTGCGCCAGCACCGCGTCACGGCCTGACCGCTCCGGTCAGCGGGGCGCGAGCAGCGCGCTCTTCTCCGGGTGCTCGTCGAACCACTGGGCGACGTACCAGCACATCGGCACGATGCGGCGGCCCCCTGCGGGGCCGCCGTTCGTCTCGATGTCCTCGACTGCTCCGGCGGTCAGCGTGGCGGCGTGGCCCTGGCCGCGGTGCACGGGGATGGTGAACGCCCGGTTCAGGGAGACGGCCGCGCCGTTGTCCCGGAAGTCGAGGACGGCGAGCAGTGCGCCGCCGTCGTGGAGCTCGTAGCGGGACTCGACGTCATTGCGGGTGACGGTGGGGGAGGTGCTCATGCCGGGGCAACCCGCGGTGGTGACGGGGTATTCCGACGCCGGACGGTGGCGGGCTCCTACATGTAGTGGTCCACGGGGGTCGGACACGCCGCCCGCGGACGTGGCGAACTCGACTTTCCGGCTGTGGGAACCCGACCCCGAGATCTCCACCGGCTGTGGACAGTCGACCGCGGTCCCGGCGTGTCCCGCATGTCCGCGCGGATCGTCGCGCACAGCAGGGTGTGGACAGGATGGGCAGAGAGTGGGGATACGTAACTACAGTGGTGTGACTACTACATGTAGGGATGGTTCCCGGCCGAGATCACTAGATGTAGTATCGACGCAGATGTTCGGCACGCCCCGTGATTCACCTCGCGGACGCCGCGCCGACACCCGCAGACCACCAGAGACCACGAAGGAACAGGGATCGCCATGACCGTCACCGTGTACACCAAGCCGGCCTGCGTGCAGTGCAACGCCACCTACCGTGCACTGGACAAGAAGGGCATCGCCTACGAGGTCGTGGACATGTCCCAGGACCCCGCCGCCCTCGAGCGCGTCCGTGCCCTCGGCTTCATGCAGGCCCCCGTCGTCATCACCGAGACCGACTCCTGGTCCGGCTTCCGCCCGGACAAGATCGCCGAGCTCGCCGAGTCCGCCGCGGCATCGGTGGCCTGACCGGAGTCGACATGACCGTCGCCGCGGACCCGGGCCACATCCGCTCGGCCGAGGCGCAGGGGCTCGTCCCCACCGACGCGGGACTGATCTACTTCTCCTCCGCCTCCAACTACACGCACCGCTTCGTCGAGAAGCTGGAGCTGCCCGAGGACCGGGTGGCTCGACTGCCGTTGATCACCCGGGAGCCCACCCTCGGGGCCACCGCCCCATACGTCCTGATGACCCCCACCTATGGCGGGGGCAGCGGGCCGGGCGCGGTCCCGAAGCAGGTGATCAAGTTCCTCAACGTCCCGGAGAACCGTCACTGGATTCGGGGCGTGATCGCGTCCGGGAACACCAACTTCCATGAGGGCTACTGCCTGGCCGGCTACATCATCTCCCGCAAGTGCCAGGTCCCCCTCATGTACAAATTCGAGCTGATGGGCACGCCCGACGACGTCGAACGCGTCCGCGGCGGCCTGGAAGGACTGTGGACATGACCATCACCGCACCCACCGAGGCGGACCTCATCCGCCAGGCGAAGAACATGCCCGCCGAGTGGCAGAACCTCGGCTACCACGAGCTCAACGCCATGCTGAACCTCTACGGCGCCGACGGTCGCATCCAGTTCGAGGCCGACCACGCGGCCGCGCGCCAGTACTTCCTGCAGCATGTCAACACCAACACGGTGTTCTTCCACGACCTGGAGGAGAAGCTCGACTACCTGCAGAAGAACGACTACTACGAGACCGAGACGTTCGAGCAGTACCCGTTCGAGTTCATCCGAGGCCTGTTCGACCGTGCCTACAAGGCCAAGTTCCGCTTCCCGACCTTCCTCGGCGCGTTCAAGTTCTACACCTCGTACGCACTGAAGACCTTCGACGGCAAGCGCTACCTCGAGCGCTACGAGGACCGCGTCGCCGTCGTCGCCCTCCACCTGGCCCGGGGCGACCAGGAACTGGCCACCCATCTGGTGGACGAGATGATCGCCGGCCGCTTCCAGCCGGCCACCCCCACGTTCCTCAACTCGGGCAAGAAGCAGCGCGGCGAGCTCGTCTCCTGCTTCCTGCTGCGCATCGAGGACAACATGGAGTCGATCGCCCGCGGCATCAACTCCGCCCTGCAGCTGTCCAAGCGCGGCGGCGGGGTGGCCCTCTCGCTGACCAACATCCGCGAGCACGGCGCGCCCATCAAGCAGATCGAGAACCAGTCCTCCGGCGTCATCCCCGTGATGAAGCTCCTCGAGGACTCCTTCTCCTACGCCAACCAGCTCGGCGCGCGCCAGGGCGCCGGCGCGGTGTACCTCAACGCGCACCACCCGGACATCCACCGCTTCCTCGACACCAAGCGCGAGAACGCGGACGAGAAGATCCGCATCAAGACCCTCTCCCTCGGCGTCGTGATCCCGGACATCACGTTCCAGCTGGCGAAGAAGAACGAGGACATGTACCTGTTCTCGCCGTACGACGTCGAGCGCGTCTACGGGGTGCCGTTCTCCGAGATCTCCGTGACCGAGAAGTACTACGAGATGGTCGACGACGCGCGGATCAAGAAGACCAAGATCAGCGCGCGTGAGTTCTTCCAGACCATCGCCGAGATCCAGTTCGAGTCCGGTTACCCGTACGTCGTGTTCGAGGACACCGTGAACGCCGCGAACCCGATCAAGGGCCGCATCACCATGTCCAACCTGTGCTCCGAGATCCTGCAGGTCTCCGAGGCCTCCGAGTACAACGAGGACCTGAGCTACGCCCACGTGGGCCAGGACATCTCCTGCAACCTCGGCTCGATGAACATCGCCAAGACCATGGACTCGCCGGACTTCGGCCGGTCCGTGGAGACCGCGATCCGTGCGCTGACGGCCGTGTCGGTCATGTCCGACATCCAGTCGGTGCCGTCCATCGCCAAGGGCAACGCGGCCTCCCACGCCATCGGCCTGGGGCAGATGAACCTCCACGGCTACCTGGCGCGCGAGCGCGTCCACTACGGCTCGGAGGAGGGCATCGACTTCACGAACATGTACTTCTACGCGGTGCTGTTCCACGCGCTGCGGGCCTCGAACCGGATCGCCATCGAGACCGGCCAGCGGTTCGGCGGGTTCGAGGACTCGAAGTACGCCTCGGGGGAGTTCTTCGACAAGTACACGGACCAGGAGTGGGCGCCCGCCACCGAGCGCGTCGCCGAGCTGTTCGCCGAGGCCGGCATCGCCCTGCCCACGCAGGACGACTGGCGTGAGCTGAAGGCCTCCGTCATGGAGCACGGCATCTTCAACCGCAACCTGCAGGCCGTCCCGCCGACGGGCTCGATCTCCTACATCAACAACTCGACCTCCTCGATCCACCCGGTGGCCTCGAAGATCGAGATCCGCAAGGAGGGCAAGCTCGGCCGCGTGTACTACCCGGCGCCGTACCTCACCAACGAGAACCTCGAGTACTACGAGGACGCGTACGAGATCGGCTACGAGAAGATCATCGACACGTACGCCGCGGCGACGCAGCACGTGGACCAGGGCCTGTCCCTGACGCTGTTCTTCAAGGACACGGCCACCACCCGTGACCTGAACCGCGCACAGATCTACGCGTGGAGGAAGGGCATCAAGACGATCTACTACATCCGCCTGCGCCAGCTCGCGCTGGAGGGCACCGAGGTCGAGGGCTGCGTCAGCTGCATGCTCTGACAGCCAGCCCTTCGAGGCGGGAAATCCGGCGTATTCCGCGCTTCTGAGCGCAGGTGCGCTCGATTTCCCGCCTCGAAGTGGGGCGGCGCGCACGGACGGACGGGGCGGGCCCACGACGTCGTGAGCCCGGACCCGCCCGAGTGGCTGCCGCTGCCCCTGCGGGCCTAGACTGTCCCGGACCCGCGCCCCGATGACCGTGCTCCCGAGAGCCCCCGGAATCCGCGGATTCTCAACGAATTCTTCTGAAGGATGTGCCCTGCCGTGACCGAGACCCAGCAGTCCCACCTCGTCGAGGCGATCAACTGGAACCGCATTCAGGACGAGAAGGACGTGGAGGTGTGGAACCGCCTCGTCAACAACTTCTGGCTGCCGGAGAAGGTGCCGCTGTCCAACGACGTCCAGTCCTGGTCCCACCTCACGGACGAGGAGCGACTGCTCTCCATGCGCGTGTTCACGGGCCTGACGCTGCTGGACACGATCCAGGGCACCGTGGGCGCCGTCTCCCTCATCCCGGACGCCATGACCCCGCACGAGGAGGCCGTCCTCACGAACATCGCGTTCATGGAGTCGGTGCACGCGAAGTCGTACTCCTCGATCTTCTCCACGCTGGCCTCCACCCCGGAGATCGACGAGGCGTTCCGCTGGTCCCGTGAGAACCGGAACCTGCAGGCCAAGGCCGGCCTGATCGTGGAGCGCTATGACGGCCAGGACCCGTACAAGAAGAAGATCGCCTCCACCCTGCTCGAGTCCTTCCTCTTCTACTCGGGCTTCTACTGGCCCATGTACCTCTCCGCGCACGCCCGCCTCACCAACACCGCCGACCTGATCCGCCTGATCATCCGCGACGAGGCCGTGCACGGGTACTACATCGGCTACAAGTACCAGCGGAGCATCGAGACCCTGCCGGAGGAGAAGCGGGAGGAGCTCAAGGCCTTCACCTTCGAGCTGCTGTTCGAGCTGTACGAGAACGAAGTCGAGTACACCCATGACCTCTACGACGCCGTCGGCCTGGCCGAGGACGTGAAGAAGTTCCTGCACTACAACGCGAACAAGGCGCTGATGAACCTGGGCTACGAGCCCATGTTCCCGGCCGAGACCACGAACGTGAACCCCGCCATCCTCTCCGCGCTCTCCCCGAACTCGGACGAGAACCACGACTTCTTCTCCGGCTCCGGCTCCTCCTACGTGATCGGCAAGGCCGAGAACACCGAGGACGAGGACTGGGACTTCTGATCCCGTCCGCCTGAGCCCCGTCCCGACGACGGCCGGTCGCCTCCCCGCGGAGGCGCCCGGCCGTCGTCGTCCCGCGAGAGGCATCACACGTCGGCCCCGGGCCCCGCAGTATGACGCTGCGCGTCACCGCCCTGCCCGATGGAGTGCACACGCTGCGATAGGCTTGGGCCCAGCTTCAGGAGAAGCGGCTGTGGACCCCGCCTCGGCGGGTCCACGTGGTCCCACGACGAGCCGCTCGCCAACCCCATGTTCACGGGTGGCAACGGACCGAGAAGCGGCCCGCCTCCGCTGCGCGCAGACCCCTCGAGGGGAGCCCGCGGTGACTGGGGGACGGGCAAGAGCAGCGTTCGAAAGGATCCCGGCCTCCGGCTCGGGGCGTCTCTCGCCCCCGCCCGCCGTGCTGTGCCCCGCGGGGAACCACCCACCGCACGGCCCACCCCGCACCGTTCCGCACCCGCCGTGCCCACCCGCGCCGGCGGCCTCGCACCGTCCTCCAAGGAGAACCCCATGACGACCCCCTCGAACATCTCCCGCCGCTCCTTCGCCGGCCTGTCCCTGGCCGCTGTCGGCGCGTTCGCCCTGACCGCCTGCAACTCGCAGGCCGAGGAGAAGAGCGACGACGGCGCCCAGACCGTGCGCATCGGCGTCGTGTCCGAGAACGAGACGCACCGCGCCCTGGTGAAGCTCGCCAAGGAGAAGCACGGCATCGACGTCGAGATCCGCAACTTCACCGAGTACACGCAGCCGAACCCGGCGCTGGACAACGGCGACATCGACATGAACTGGTTCCAGCACATCGCCTACCTGGCCGACTACAACCAGGCCTCCGGCAAGGACCTGACGCTGATCGGGACCACCGAGATCATCCCGCTGCCCCTGTACTCCAAGAAGTACAAAGACGTCTCCGAGTTCAAGAAGGGCGACACCGTCGCCATCCCGAACGACACCGTGAACCAGGCCCGCGCCATCAACGTGCTCGTCGCCGCCGGCCTGTTGAAGCTGTCCAACGAGACCATCCGCCCGGAGCCGAAGGACATCGACGAGGCCGCCTCCACCGTGACGGTGCAGCCCGTGGCCGCCCAGCAGACCGTGAACGCGCTCGAGTCCGTGCAGGGCGCGGTCATCAACAACACCTTCTCGGCGGACGCCGGCATCGACACGAACACCGCCCTGTTCAAGGACGACCCCGAGGACGACTCCGCCAAGCCGTACGTCAACGGCTTCGCCGTGCGTCGCGAGGACCGCGACAACGAGACCTACAAGAAGATCGCGGCCCTGTACCACGAGCAGCCCGTGCTGGATGAGTCCGCGAAGCTCTCCTCCGGCACGAGCGTGCCGGTGCAGCTCGACACCGCCCAGATCGACGAGACCCTGAAGCAGTACCAGGACGCGATCGCGAAGCAGGGCGCCTGATCCATGGCAGGTTCCCATACGTCCGACCGTGACGCGGTCACCCCGGGGCGCCCCTCCGCGGGCGCCCCGGGGGAGCCGGTCATCGTCTTCGACCACGTCAGCCGCGTCTACGCCGCCAAGAAGGGTGCCGGTGTGAAGGCCGTGGACGACGTCTCGCTCGCCGTGAACCGCGGCGAGGTCTTCGGCGTCATCGGCTTCTCCGGCGCCGGCAAGTCCACCCTGATCCGCATGATCAACGGGCTGGAGAAGCCGACGTCGGGCACCGTCACGGTGCTGGGCCAGCAGGTCTCCCATCTCTCCGAAGCGAAGCTGCGTCCGCTGCGCACCCGCATCGGCATGGTGTTCCAGCAGTTCAACCTGCTGACCTCCCGCACGGTGGCCGGGAACATCGAGTTCGCTCTGGACACGGCCGGCTGGCCGCGGTCCAAACGCCGCGCTCGCGTGGCGGAGCTGCTCGAGTTCGTCGGCCTGGCGGACAAGGCCAAGCACTACCCGGAGCAGCTCTCGGGCGGCCAGAAGCAGCGCGTCGGCATCGCCCGCGCCCTGGCCGCCGAGCCGGAGATCCTGCTCGCAGACGAGGCCACCAGCGCCCTGGATCCCTCGACGACGCACGAGGTGCTCTCCGTGCTGCGCCGCGTCAACGAGGAGCTCGGGGTCACGATCGTGGCCATCACCCACGAGATGGAGGTCATCCGCTCGATCGCCGACCGCGTCGCCGTGATGGACAGCGGCCGCGTGGTGGAGTCCGGCAAGGTCTACGACCTCTTCTCTCGGCCCGCCCACTCCGCCGACGCCGCGTCCTTCGTGGCCACGGCGCTCAAGGACCGGCCGAATGCCGAGGAGGTGGCCCGCATCCGGGCGCGCACCGAGGGTCGGCTGATCATGGTCTCGCTCAAGGACTCCGCCGCGGTCTCGGCGGTGCTCGGCACCGCATCGACGCGCGGCGTGGGCTTCGAGATCGTCCACGGCGGCATGTCCGCCACCAAGGACTCCGCGTACGGCCTGCTCACCGTGGCGCTCACGGGCGAGGCCGCCGCGGTGGACGCGTTTGTCGCGGACCTGGCCGGCGCCGGAGACGTGCAGGAGGTGCACCAGTGATCGACCGATTCCAGAACCTCGACTGGGGGTACTACGGCCCCGAGCTGATGACCGCCGTGGGGGACACCCTCTACATGGTCGGCTGGTCCTTCATCCTCGGCGGCATCCTCGGCCTGCTGGTCGGGCTCGTCCTCTACACCACGCGCCCGGGCGGCATCTTCGCCAACCGTGCCGTCTACCTGGTCACGAACTTCATCGTGAACCTCATCCGGCCCATCCCGTTCGTCATCCTCATCGCCGCCCTGCAGCCGCTGACCATCGCGGTGCTCGGCACCGGCATCGGCAACACCGCCGTGGTGTTCTGCATGATCTGGGCGTCCACGTTCGGCATCGCCCGCATCGTGGAGCAGAACCTCGTCTCGCTGGACCCCGGCGTGATCGAGGCCGCCCGCGCGATGGGCGCCTCCCGCATGCGGATCGTGCGCGCCGTGGTGCTGCCCGAGGCCCTCGGCCCGCTGATCCTCGGCTTCACGTTCGTGATCATCTCGCTCGTGGACATGTCCGCGATGGCGGGCATCATCGGCGGCGGCGGCGTCGGCAACTTCGCCATCGTGGAGGGCTACAACCGGTTCCGTCCGGAGGTCACCTGGCTGGCCGTGATCGTGGTGATCGTGTTCGTCCAGGCGCTGCAGCTGATCGGCAACGGCATCGCCCGCAAGGTCATGCGCCGCTGAACCCCGGCTCGGTCCGCACGACGACGGCCGGTGACATCCCGCGGGGACGTCACCGGCCGTCGTCGTCGTTCTGGCAGACTTCGGCCCATGACCGACATCACCTCCACCCCCGCGACCTCCGTCGCCGGCGATCCCCTGGCCTTCTACGTCCGCCTCGGCGAGCCCACCGTGGACGCCGACGGCGTCCGCACCTCCCGCGTGCGCTCCACCGTGCACGCCCAGGGCGCATGGCGGGAAGAGGAGATGCACATGGCCGCCGTCTCGGGCCTGCTGCTGCACGAGGTGGCTGCGCACGAGACCACTCCCGGGCTGCGGGTGGGACGGCTCTCCTACGACATCCTGGGCACGCTCTGGTCGGGCGAGCTCGAGGTGGTCACGCGCACCCTGCGTCCGGGCCGCACCATCGAGCTTGTCGAGTCCGTGCTCCACGCCCGGGGCCGCACCGTGCTGACCCTGCGCGCCTGGCTGCTGTCCACCTCGGACACCTCCGCCGTCGCCCAGCTGCCGGACGAGCCCCTCCCGCCGCGCTCGCAGGCGCAGTCGCACAACGCGCTCCACGGATGGGGAGGCGGGTACATCGCCTCCCTCGACGGCGTCGTCCTGCCCGGCCACGGGCCGGGCCACGGCCGGGTGTGGCTCACCACGGACCGCGAGATGGTGGCGGGGGAGAGCACGAGCGACCTGGTGCGCCTGATCAGCCTCACCGACGCGGCCAACGGGATCGCCCCGGCCCTGCCGGCGAAACCGGGCGGGTGGTTCTTCCCCAACGTGGACCTGCAGATCCACCTGTACCGCGAGCCCACCGGCCACTGGCTCGGCCTCGCGGGGCAGGTCACGGTGGGCCCGGACGGCGTGGGCCTGACCAGCACCGTCCTCCACGACGACGACGGCCCCTTCGCCCACGCCGAGCAGACCCTCACCCTGCGCTCCTGGCCGGCCGAGGGCGGCCTGTGAGCGCAGCTCCCCGGCTGCGCTGGGCCGTGCAGGAGCGGACCCTCGGGGCCGCTGAAGACCTCGACTGGGCCATGGACGAGCTGGCCGTCTTCCGCGCCGCCGCGGCCGAGGGAAGGGCCCTCGAGGACCTGATCCGCGTCTACGTGCCCGAACCGACGGTCGCGTTCGGCCAGCGCGACGCCCGGCTGCCCGGCTTCGCGGCCGCGGCCGCGGCGGCCCGCGCCCACGGCTTCGAGCCGGCAGTGCGCCGGGCCGGCGGACGGGCGGCGGCCTACCACCACGGCTGCCTGGTGGTGGACCACCTGAGCCAGCAGGAGGACGCGGCACTCACGCAGCAGGCCCGGTTCGCCGAGTTCGCCGACCTGTTCGTGCGGGCGTTCGCGCGCGTGGACGTGCCCGCCTCCGTGGGCGAGATCCCGGGGGAGTACTGCCCGGGCGAGTTCTCCGTGCAGGGCCCTGCGCCGACATACCCGGTGAAGCTGGCCGGCTCCGCGCAGCGCGTGGTGAAGGGGGCGTTCCTGTTCTCCACCCACGTGGTGGTGTCCGACCCCGCTCCGCTGCGGGCCGTGCTCGTCGACGTCTACCGGGAGCTCGGTCTGGACATGGACCCCCGCACGGCGGGCGCGGCCGAGGACGTGCGCCCCGGGGTGAGCGTCCCCGCGTTCGCCGCGGCCCTGCGGGAGGAGTACACGGCGTGGGCGGCCGCCGCCGGGCTCGAGGTGGTAGACGAGCAGCTCGCCGTCCTCGCTGCGGGCACCTCCGGCTGAGGGCACGGGCGGCCAGACTGCGGGCGGGCCGTCAGGCCGTGAGATCCGCGATGATCTCCCGCTTGCGTCGCGGGGTGAAGCCGGCCGCCACGGCCGCCGCCCGGCGCGCCGCGTCCGTCCGGTACAGGGACCAGCCCCGCTGCACGAGGAACGGCAGCGGCTTGCGGCGTTCGGCGACATCGCGCACGAACCGGCGGGCCGCCGTCGTGGTCCGCGCCTGGTCGATGTACCAGGCCGCGTAGCCGACCCCGGCCCGGTCCAGGGCGGCGGGCATGCGCTCGGCGAAGATGCCCTCCGCCACGATCACCCCGCCCGGCTCGAGCGCGACGGTGCTGTGCCCGCGGACGGAGGACGTGGAGATGTCGTAGTCGGGCACGCGCGTGGCGCCCTCCTCGAGCAGTTCGACGACCGCGTCCACGGCCGCCTGCTCATCCCATGTTCCGGGGTGGTCCCAGTCGATCTCGCCGTAGGGGGTGCGCGGGAACACGGGGCCGGGCCCGCCCGCGGCGCCGTCGTCGGACTGCGGACGGTAGAACGCATCGAGCGAGAGGTGGGGCCGGCCGTGCCGCCGGGCCAGGTAGGACTTGCCGGAGCCCGACGCGCCGCCGAGCAGGATCACGGAGGGAGGGGGCGAGGCGGGGAGGATGGTCACGGGGGACCATTCTTCCCCACCTCGGCGCGTCCTCAGTGGCCGCGGTCGATCCACTCCTGCAGGTGCGGCTTCTCCGTGCCGATCGTGGTGGAGTCGCCGTGGCCGGTGTGGACCACGGTGGCCTCCGGCAGCGAGAGCAGGCGCTCGCGGATGGACTCGATGATCGTGTCGAAGTCCGAGTACGAGCGGCCGGTGGCGCCGGGCCCGCCCTGGAACAGGGTGTCGCCGGAGAACACGACGCCGGTCGGGGCGCCGTCGTCGCCGGCCTCGCCCAGGGCGGGGGCGTACAGGCAGACCGAGCCGGGGGAGTGGCCGGGGGTGTGCAGCACCCGCAGCTCGACGCCGGCCACGCGCAGGACGTCGCCCTCGGCGAGCGCGCCATCGGGCTCCTCGTCGGGGAAGACGTCGTCCCAGAGCATGCGGTCGGCGGGGTGGAGCAGCGCGGGGGCGTCCACCATCTGGCGGAACTCCTGGACCTGGCGGATGTGGTCGTCGTGGCCGTGGGTGAGGACGATGGCCAGCACCTGGCGGCCGTTCACCTTCTTCCAGACGGCCGAGGCATCATGGGCCGGGTCGATGACGACGCACTGCTCCGCGCCGCCGACGATCCACACGTTGTTGTCCACGTCGAACGTCTCCCCGTCCAGGGAGAACGTGCCGGAGGTGACCAGGTGATCGATGCGCGCCATCAGAGCACCACCACCGAGCGCAGGACCTCGCCGGACTTCATCGTCTCGAAGGCCTCGTTCACCTCGTCCAGGGCGATGGTCTCCGTGACGAACTCGTCCAGCGGCAGGCGGCCCAGGCGGTACTGGTCCACGAGCATCGGGAAGTCGCGCTCCGGCAGGCAGTCGCCGTACCACGAGGACTTCAGCGCGCCGCCGCGGCCGAAGACCTCCAGCAGGGGCAGCTTCAGCTCCATGCCGGGGGTGGGCACGCCCACCAGGACGACGCGGCCGGCCAGGTCCCGGGCGTAGAACGCCTGCTCGTAGGTCTCCGGGCGGCCGACCGCCTCGATGACCACGTCGGCGCCGAAGCCGCCGGTCGCCGCGCGGATGGCCTCCACGGGGTCCTCGTCCTTCGAGTTCACGGTGTGGGTGGCGCCGAGCTCCTCGGCCTTCGCGAGCTTCTTGGCGTCGATGTCCACCGCGATGATCGTGGTGGCGCCGGCGAGCTTCGCCCCGGCGATCGCGGCCACGCCGACGCCGCCGCAGCCGATCACGGCCACGGACTCGCCGAGCTTGACCTCGCCGGTGTTGATGGCCGCGCCGATGCCGGCCATGATCCCGCAGCCGAGCAGGCCGACCGCGGCCTGTTCCTTGGGAGTGTCGACGCCGTCGACCTGGGTGCACTGCTTGGCGTGGACGAGCGTCTTGTCCGCGAACGCCCCGATGCCCAGGGCCGGGGACAGCTCCGTGCCGTCCTCGAGGGTCATCTTCTGGGTCGCGTTGTGGGTGTTGAAGCAGTACTTCGGCTCGCCCTTCCGGCACGCGCGGCACTCGCCGCACACGGCGCGCCAGTTGAGGATCACGGTGTCGCCGACCTTGAGGTGGTCGACGCCCTCGCCGATCGCGGAGACCACACCCGTGGCCTCGTGGCCGAGCAGGTACGGGTACTCGTCCCCGATCCCGCCCTGCTGGTAGTGCAGATCCGTGTGGCAGACGCCGCAGGTCTTGATGTCGACGACGGCCTCGCCGGGTCCCGGATCGGGGATGACGATGGTCTCGACGGTGACGGGGGCGTCCTTCGCCATGGCGACGACGCCGCGGACCTTCTGGGACACGTTGTTCCTCCTGGTGGTGGGGTTCTGCCCGATGCCGCGCATGCGTGGGGCGGCGCGGCGTGCGGGCTCGTTCTGCCCATCCCATCACAGGACCCTGTGCGACGCATCGGTGAGCGGCCGGGGGGCCTGGTGTGTGGCGTCACCACGACGGCCGGGGGAGACTGCAACCGGACCCGCAACATCGATGCGAACGGAGGGGCGAACCGTGGCACGACATGGCAGAGACGAGGACGAGGCGTCCGAGGCTCCGGAGGCTCCAGCCGGGGCTCCGGCCGGTGCCGGCACGCTCGCTCAGTGGCGCATCCCGCTGGTGGGGCTGCTGATCGGCGTCGGCCTGGGAGTGGTGTTCGGACTGGGCACCGAGAGTCCCTGGGGCAATGTGCTCGGCTGCGCGATGATGGGCTTCGCCCTCGGCATCGCGTGGATGTATGTCGAGCGTGGCCGGGACGGGAGGGACCGCTGACGTGTGCGGCCGCTACGTGATGGCCCGCGCCACGAGCGACCTGGTGGCCCTGGGCGATGCCGAGACGAATGAGGAGCTGGTGCTCCGCCAGAGCTGGAACGTGGCGCCGACAGCCGAGGTGCCGATCCTCGTGGCGCACGCGGATGGCGTTGGCGTCGGAGTGACCCGGCGGATCCACGTGGCACGCTGGGGCCTGGTGCCGCCGTGGGCGAAGGAGCTGTCCGTGGGGTCCCGTGCGTTCAACGCGCGCTCGGAGACCGTGGCCTCCAAGACGACGTTCCGGGCCGCCGTCCGCGCCCGCCGCTGCGCCGTGCCGGCGGAGGGCTACTACGAGTGGAAGACGCCGGAGCCTGGCGCCAAGGGTCCCGACGGGCGGGCCGCGAAGAAGCAGCCCTACTACGTGCACCCGGCCGGGGCCGGGGACGGCGAGGGGCCGGTCATCTGGTTCGCCGGCCTGTACGAGTGGTGGCAGGACCCCGAGGCCAAGGCCGCGGGGGAGGACGCCTGGGTCCTCTCGACGACGGTCCTCACCATGGCCGCGCCCGACGCGGACGACGACGAGCCGGTGCTCGCCGCGCTCGGCCAGCTGCACGACCGGCTACCCGTGCCCATGGGCGCCGAGACGATGGACCGGTGGCTCGCTCCGGACACGCTCGGGTCCGCCGAAGAAGCCGACGCCCTCGTGGGCCAGGTGTGCGCCGGCGCGTACGACGTCGCGGCGGGCTGGTCGCTGCGGCCCGTGGGGGGCGCCGTGGGGAACGTCCGGAACAACGGGCCGGAGCTGATCCAGGAGATGAGAGAGCAGCAGGGCACGCTGCTCTGAGAGACGGGGCGACGACGGTGATCGGCCCGTGAGACGCGGGAGCGCGGTGCCGCGGCATCGTGACCGGATCGAGACGGATCCGAGACCGTTCTGAACTCCCCCTGAGAATGGGCTCTGCGTAGCGTGGGTGTCACCGGGCCGGTATGAGCGCCGCATCTTTTGGAGGGGTGCCACGGTGAGGCCGGTGAACCGCAGTCCGTCACCCGAGCCCGCGTGGCCATTCACCAGGAGCGTCCTGCCATGATGTCGTCCCCGTCCTCGTTCAAGGTGTCCACCCGCCCGTTCGTCCCGACCACCCGCCCCGCCCGTCTCGCCGCCGCCGCGATCCTGACCGTGAGTCTCTTCGCCGGGGCCGCGCCCGCCGTCGCCGTGGAAGAGGCGGGACCCACCGTCTCCGAGGGGGTGTGTGACTGCGCGTGGGGCCCGGAGCCGGCGCCCGGCCCGGGCTTCGAGCTGCCTGACCTGGCCTCCCGCTGGACTCCCGAGCAGGGCATCCGTTCCGGCACGTTCCGCCAGATGGTGCCGGGCCTCGTCGTCATGGAGGGCTTCTTCGACCTGCGTCAGGACCAGATCGCGCTCACCGTCGCCCCGTACAGCATGGAGACCGGCCACGGTGACCAGGTGGCCGTCCCGTTGGTGTACGACGACGTCTACTCAGACCTCGGTGCGGTGCGCGTGGCGGATGCGCGGGCGCTGCTCGGCGAGGCCGGAGACGGTCATCTCCTGTTCACCCTGTCCGTGGACGGTACCCCGGTGGCCGCCGCCCTCTATGACGAGGCCGCCGGCACTCCGGAGGGCGACATAGGCCCTTCTGCCGGGCTCGTCTTCGCGTGGGGCGAGCACAGCCTGGCCGACCCCGTGTTCGGGGACTACCCCGAGCGGTTCCTCACGCTGCAGCACGCCGAGCCGGGCGTGCTGCTGCCGTTCCGGTCCGAAGGCCTGGGCGACGACGCGGCGGTCGCGGAACTCTCGTGGGGTCCGCGCTGGGGTGCCCTCTGGCGCGACACCACGTTGGACTTCTTCACCGGGTTTCACTACCTCGCCGACGCGACATACCCGACCGACGATCGCCTCGTCCTCGACTGGTCGCTGGACGGGGTGACTAAGAGTGAGGACGTCATCATCACCCAGGACGCGGAGCGGTCCGACGTCTTCGCGCTCGTCGAGTTGCTCGCGGACGGGCAGAAGCCCCGGGCCCTGAACGTGCCGGCGGAGGAGGACGCCCCGTCTCCCGGTGAGGCGGACCCGGTGCCGCCCGCCGAGCAGGAGCCCGTCGACACTCCGGCCCCCGTGGCCGGGGAGGAACCGGGGGAGGGAACGGGCGGGGAGGAGGCCCACACGACCCCGGACACGGTCGAGACCGGGCGTGAAGTTCCGGCGGGCGCGCTCGGAGCGCTCGCGGCCCTCGGCGCGGGACTCGTGCTCATGGCCCGGGGGCGGGTGCGCCAGGTCTGACACACCCGGCCGACGAGTGGGCCGCGGGGCGGTGGACGGGAGACCGTCGGCCGCCCCGCGGTCTGTGCTCAGCCGGCCGGAGCGGATTCGATGGGGCCGGTGCAGCCCCAGGCTGAGGAGTCGACGCTGCAGTCATCGGCGACATTGCGGGTGATGGTGCGCCAGATGTTCGCGGTGACAGGGGCCGAGTCGAGGCTGATGGTGCCCGGGATGAGCACCCACTCGCCCCCGGCCTCCCGGTATTCGCCGATGTACACGGTGGTGAGGCGGACCGTGTACTGCCCGGTGTCCTCGTACACGTGGCTCGTGGGGGTGGGGACGTTGAACTCCGGCTGGCTCTGGCCTGCGACCGAGGTGGTCTTGGTGGGGGACCCGTCCCCGTAATCCCAGTGGAAGCTCACCGGCGTGGCGCGGAGTTCGACCTCGACCCCGTTGAGGGTGGTGACGAGCGTGCGCGTCTCGGCGTCTGCGTAGAAGTTGGTCTCCGCATTGCGGATCCCGCGTCCGCCGTTGTCCGACCGGATCTCAGGCTCCAGCACGAGGAGCGTGCGGACCTCGTCGATGGAGACGGGCGGGGCGCCGTCTGCTGCTGGGGCTGGCGAACCCGCAGTAACGCATTCCGGCCGGCTGTAATAGGGATCCCTATCTGGGCGAGTTGTGTCGACGAACTGCTCACGTACCCATGCCCCTTCTGGGCAAAAGGCCTCGGTCTGTTCGCGACACGTCCCAAAATCGGAATTATTCTCTTGATTCGGAAAACAGGCGTCTACAGTGCGCTGCTCGATTGCCGGCTTTTCTCTGGCTCTTGGAGCGGCAACTTCTGATACCGGTTCGGAGGCCGGCTGAGGGGGCTGTGTTCGCGACTGTTTCTTGCACTGCGTTCGAATCCTAAATTCGACGTCTTCTCGCTTGCCACTAATGGGAACATCGGTGCAGGGCTTCGCGCGCTGTGCGTGTGCCGATGGCGCTTGAATCAGCGTTAGGGCAATGCAAGCAGTTACTATCGCAATCAAAATACGCGGGATGGAAGGCATTATTGAGCATCCTGGTGATTTTGCATCTCATCGATCACCCAGTGGCCCTTGGAGGGTTCGTAGACTACGTCGGCCAGCCAGGTCTCGTCGTGAGTTTCCACCCCACTGGCAGAGTCGTCTCTAACGCCCTGCGAGTCGAAGACCTCTACAGCGGATGCGTCACGAACAAGAGTAGCGGTGTAGCCAAACTCTGACGGGGTGAGAGTCAACGATTTGATCGAGGTGCGCTCTCCCGTCGACCAGCCACCTTCTTTGTAGTGTTGGGCAGTTGAGTCGGATACGGCTTGGCAAAGCTCGCAGTATTCGCTGTATGTCGAATCAAAATCAGCAGTTTCTCCGGTCTGGTCAGTGTAGTAAATGGCCTCCCAGAAATAGCGAATCGCCGCCTCGGCGCCCTCCTTGGTCTCTTCCTTCATGGCGGCGGGCATCTCCGGCTTGGGCACGTTCTGAGCGGGGCCGTCGGCAGACGCGGGCATGTATTCGCCGGACCCGCTCGTCGTGGCCGCGGGGGATGAGCTGACGCCTGCGGTCTCGCTCGTGCTCGCGGGCGCGGACGTCTCGACGGCGGGCTTGGCGGACGAGGGCGACGTCGTCGACGACTCGGCGGGCTCGGACTGTCCGCCGCAGGCGGTCAGCGCGAGCGCCAAGGCCACGCTGAGCGTGCCGGCCTGGGCGAATCGGTGGCGGCGCAGGGCGCGCCCGGGTGCGGTGAGAGACATTTCCCCTCCAACTGGACGTCCGTCGTGTGTCCGCGCCTCCCGCGCTGATCCCGCAGCGCGGTGCCCGTGGCATGCGAGGCCCGGTTGGTTCGGAGTATACGCAGACGGATTGTGGTCCTGCTCGCATTGTCCACAGGGCCGTGCCGACGCACTTCTTCCGGCCCAAGAGACGATTTTCTCGTGCATGTGCGCCCCAGGGTCGGATTCGAGGTCCCCCGCCAGGACTCGGCCAGCCGGTCTCACGAAAAGGGCGTTCCCGGCCTCGCTCGTCTCGGGGCGATGCGTCCTTAACGTGTCCGGCGGCCACCCTACGTTCGCCTCCATCGCATTCGAACACATATTCGAGTACGATCGGGGGTGCGGCCCCACCTTCCCACTTCTTCCCCGCGTCCGGTCCGCCGGACGGGCCGCGCTCCCATCGCCCGACGGCATCCCGTCGTCGGTCCGGTCAGCAGTGCACAGGGAGAGAAGCAGAATGGGAGTCCTCACACAGTCGGTGGCGGTGGAGTGCGGGGCAGACGGTACCCCGCAGGGGCTGCGCTGGAACGGGCGGGACTACGTCCTCGCAGAGCGCCCCGTGCGCTGGTTCGAGCGGCGCCGCTGGTGGGCGGAGGAGGTCCGCGCGGAGAAGGGCCGCGGCGCCGGTCTCGTCGACCACGAGATGTGGCGGCTGCAGGTCCGCCTGGCCCGGGCCGGCGCCGCGCCCCTGCAGACCCTCGACGTCGCCCACCACCTGGACTCCGGCCGGTGGCGGCTCGTGCGCGTCCACGAGCACGCCCAGGACCTGAGGCGGTCGGCATGAGCCAGGCCGCCGCGGCCGGACGCACCGCCGCCCCCTTCGCCCACCTGCACGTCGCCTCCGCGTTCAGTGCCCATTACGGGGTCAGCTGGCCCGAGGACCTCGTGGCCGCCGCCGCGGCCGCGGACATGGACCTGCTGGCCTGCACCGACCGGGACGGGCTCTACGGCATGGCCAAACACGTGGGCGCCTGCCTGCGCCACGGCATCACCCCGATCGTGGGCGTGGACCTGGCCGTCCGGTGGAGCGAGGACGAGGACGCCGGCCGCGTGGTCGTGCTCGCCCGAGGAGGCTGTCATGGCTCCGGCTACCGCTCCCTGTGTGAGCTCGTCTCCGCCGCCCACGCCCGCACCACCGGGGGAGCGGCGGGCGGCAGCCCGTGGGCCAGCGTCGCCGAGCTCGCCGCCGCGGCGGCCGGCCGGGTCCCCACCGCCGCCAACCGGGACAACCCGCCCACCCCCGAGCTGTTCGTCCTCCTCGGCCCGGACTCGGACGTCGGCCGCCACCTGGCCCGCCGCCGGTACGCGGCCGGCCTCGCCGCCCTGCGCCGCTGGAAGGCGGCCCTGCCCGCAGGCAGCCCCCACGCCGACGTCGTCACCCACCTCTCCGCCCCCGGCCACCGCCTCGACACCGGGCACGCCGTGAAGACCCTCCGCGCCGCCCGCCAGGCCCGCATCCCCGCCGTCCTGACCAACGCCGTGCGCTACGCGGCCCCGGACGGTGCCGCCACCGCGGACGTCCTCGACGCCGTCCGCGCCCTCAGCTCCCTCGACGCCCTCCACGACCTGCAGCCCAACGGGCAGGGCTGGCTCAAGTCCACCGCCGCCATGCACCGCATCGCCCACGAGGTCGCCTCCGCCGCCGACGACCGCCCCGCCCCCCTGCTCGAGGCCACCCGCCGCCTCGCCGAGGCCTGCGCACTCGACCCCGAGACCGACCTCGGCTGGGGCGTGCCTCGCGTCCCCGAGGCCGCCGTCATCGGCATCGACGGCCCCCCGGAGCACGTGCTGCGCGAGCGCACCCGCACCGGCCTCCTCGCCCGCTACCCCCACCTCCACACCGGAGGAGGCCTCCCCGGCACCAGCCAGGCGGCCCGAGACCTGCAGGACCGCGCCGAACACGAGCTCGGCATCATCACCCGACTCGGCTTCTCCTCCTACTTCCTCACCGTGGCCGCCGTCGTCGACCTCATCGAGGGCATGGGCATCCGCGTGGCCGCCCGCGGCTCCGGCGCCTCCTCCCTCGTCAACCACGCCCTGCGCATCTCCCATGTCGACCCCATGGCCAACGGCCTGATCATGGAGCGCTTCCTCTCCACCGACCGCTCCACCCTCCCGGACATCGACATCGACGTGGAGTCCGCCCGCCGCCACGAGATCTACCACGCCGTCGTCGAACGCTTCGGCGCCGAGCGCACCACCCTCATGAGCATGCAGAACGCCTACCGGGCCCGCGGCGCCGTCCGCGACGCCGGCCTCGCCCTCGGCATGCCCGAACCCGAGGTGGACGCCATCGCCAAGCAGCTCTGGCGCTTCTCCGCCTCGAACTTCCGCGAAGCCCTCCAGCGCATGCCCGAACTCGGCGGCCTCTCCCGCCGCATCGAGTCCGGCCGCGCCGAGGGCGACCGCCAGCTGGACTTGCTCGTCGACCTCACCGAACGCCTCGACCGCCTGCCCCGCCACATCTCCATGCACCCCTGCGGCGTCATCCTCGGCGACGCCACCCTGCTGCACCGCACCCCCGTCCAGCCCTCCGGCATGGGCCTGCCCATGAGCCAGTTCGACAAGCACGACATGGACCCCATGGGCTTCCTCAAGCTCGACATCCTCGGCGTGCGCATGCAGTCCGCCATCGCCTACACGATCGCCGAGGTCGAACGCACCACGGGCGAGCGCATCGACCTCGAACAGGTGCCCCTCGACGACGACGCCACCTACGCGATGATCCGCACCACCCACACCCTCGGCTGCTTCCAGATCGAGTCCCCGGGCCAGCGCGAACTCGTCGGCAAACTCGCCCCCCGCGAGTTCAACGACCTCACCGTGGACATCTCCCTCTTCCGCCCCGGCCCCATGCAGTCCGACATGGTCCGACCCTTCCTCGAACAGCGGCACGGCTGGGCACCCGCCCACTACCCGCACCCCGACCTGCGGCCCGTCCTCGCCGAGACCCACGGGGTCACCGTCTTCCACGAACAGGACCTGCGCACCATGGACGTCATGACCGGCTGCGGACTGGCCCGCGCCGACGAGCACCGCCGCCTCCTCGGCGGCCCGCAGGAACACCTCGTCGAAGAGGCCTTCCGCACCGGCGCCCTCGCCCGCGGCTACTCCCTCGACGTCATCGACGAGGTCTGGGCCACCCTCTCCGCCTTCGGCTCCTTCGGCTTCTGCAAGGCCCACGGCGCCGCCTTCGCCGTCCCCACCTACCACTCCGCCTGGCTCAAGACCCACCACCCCGCCGCCTTCATGGCCGCCATCCTCGAACACGACCCCGGCATGTACCCCGCCCGCCTCATGGTCGCCGAGGCCCGCCGCATGGGCATCCCCGTCCTCCCCGTGGACGTCAACGCCTCCTCCCGCCACGTCCACGTCGAATGGGTCCCCGCCCACCCCGAGGTCGACGACGGCGCCCCCGGCCGCTGGGGCATCCGCCTGCCCCTCACCAGCCTCTCCGGACTCAGCGAAGCCGAGACCGACCGCCTCGACGCCGGCCGCCCCTACCGCTCCCTCGCCGACGTCCGCGACCGCGCCCGCCCCACCGCCCGCAACCTCGAACGTCTCGCCCAGCTCGGCGCCCTCGACTGCCTCCTCCCACCCGGCGGCGCCTCCCGCACCGACCTCGTCCACCACCTCGAACTCCAGCACTCCACCACCCGCGGCACCGCCCCCGGCCGCACCGCCCCGCGCTCGCGGTCCGCCCGTCCACGGCAGGTGGAGGGCCAGCTGTCCCTGGACCTGCCGGACACCGAGCTCACCGCCCTCGCCCCGCTCTTCCCGGACCCGGGCCCGGCCGCCCGGGTCCGCACCGAGCTGGAGCTCACCGCCCTGGACGTCACCGCCCACCTCATGGACTCCCACGCCCCGTACCTGGACGCGCTCGGCGTCACCCGGGCGAAGGACCTGCTCGGGCTGCGCACGCAGTCCCGGGTGCTCGTGGCCGGGGTGCGCGTGGCCACCCAGACCCCGCCCATGCGCAGCGGCAAGCGGGTGGTGTTCCTCTCCGTGGACGACGGCACCGGCTGCGTGGACGCCTCCTTCTTCACCGAGGCCCAGCACGCCTCCGGGGAGATGCTCTTCTCCGCCCGCCTCCTGCTGATCGAGGGCACCGTCCGGCGCACCGGCGACCGGGCCGTGTCCGTCCAGGCCGTGCGCGCCTGGGACCTGCACCGGCCCGAGACGCTCCCGGACCCCGACTACCTGGACGCCACCCGGCAGCAGTGGCGGGACTGGCTCGCGGCGGACCGCCGAGCCGCCGCCGCGCGCCGCAGCGGCCGGGCGGGCACCGGGACGCAGCCCCTGCCGGACATCCCGCACCACGGCACGGGCGGCTGGCCCGTGAAGGTGCGCACCGACGTCGGGCCGGCCGGCGGGGCCCGCCCCGGCCGCACGGCACCCGATCGGCCCGCTCCGGAGCACCCCCCGATCCCGGTGCCCCACCCGGAGACGTGGGAGCTGCTGCCCACCCCGGACAGATGAGACCGTCCGCCTCCGTGCCCCGCCGTCCGGCCGCGCCCCTAGAATGGGACGCGGCCGACGGTGGCCCCCGTACGCCACCGATCCCGAAGCCAGACCTCGAAGGAGCACCGTGTCGGAGCCGAAGAACATCCTGCTGACCGTGGACGGAGAGCTGCGGGAGGTGACGCACGGCACCACCGGCCTCGACCTCTTCCGCGAGAAGCCGACCACCGCCGTCATGCGGGTGGACGGCCTGCTCTGGGACCTGGCCCGCGAGATCCCCGCCGGCGCGTCCGTCGAGTCGGTGGACATCACGGAGCCCGAGGGCCTCGAGGTGCTGCGGCACTCCACCGCCCACGTGATGGCCCAGGCCGTGCAGCAGCTGCGTCCGGGCGCCAAGCTCGGCATCGGCCCGTACATCACGGACGGCTTCTACTTCGACTTCGACGTCGACGAGCCCTTCACCCCCGAGGACCTCAAGCAGATCTCCTCGCTCATGCAGAAGATGGTGAAGTCCGGCCAGACCTTCCGCCGCCGCGTCGTGGACGAGGAGACCGCCCGCGCCGAGATGGCGGACGAGCCCTACAAGCTCGAGCTGCTCGGCAAGAAGGACGCCGCGGACACCGCCGGCGAGGGCGCCTCCGTGGAGGTCGGGGCCGGGGAGATCACCATCTACGACAACGTGGACCGCAAGACCGGCGACGCCGTGTGGTGCGACCTCTGCCGCGGCCCGCACCTGCCCTCCACCAAGCTCATCGGCAACGGCTTCGCGCTCACCCGCTCCGCCGCCGCCTACTGGCTCGGCAACGAGAAGAACAAGCAGCTGCAGCGCATCTACGGCACCGCCTGGGCCAGCAAGGACGACCTCAAGGCCTACCAGGAGCGCCTCGCCGAGGCCGAGCGCCGCGACCACCGCAAGCTCGGCGCCGAGCTGGATCTCTTCTCCTTCCCGGACGAGCTCGGCTCCGGCCTGCCCGTGTTCCACCCGCGCGGCGGCATCATCCGCAAGGAGATGGAGGACTACTCCCGTCGGCGCCACACCGAGGCCGGCTACGAGTTCGTCTACACCCCGCACATCACCAAGCAGCACCTCTACGAGGTGTCCGGCCACCTCGACTGGTACGCGGACGGCATGTTCCCGCCCATGCGCATCGACGAGGTCCGTGATCCCGAGACCGGCGAGATCACGCGCCAGGGGCAGAACTACTACCTCAAGCCGATGAACTGCCCCATGCACAATCTGATCTACCGCTCCCGCGGCCGGTCCTACCGTGAGCTGCCGCTGCGGCTGTTCGAGTTCGGCTCCGTGTACCGGTACGAGAAGTCCGGCGTGGTCCACGGGCTCACGCGCGTGCGCGGCATGACCCAGGACGACGCCCACATCTACTGCACCCGCGAGCAGATGAAGGAGGAGCTGACCACCACGCTCAACTTCGTCCTCGACCTGCTCAAGGACTACGGCCTCAACGACTTCTACCTCGAGCTCTCCACGAAGGACCCGGAGAAGTTCGTCGGCTCCGACGAGATCTGGGAGGAGGCCACCCGCACCCTCGCCGAGGTCGCGGAGGCCTCCGGTCTGCAGCTCGTCCCGGATCCGGGCGGCGCCGCGTTCTACGGCCCGAAGATCTCGGTCCAGGCCCGGGACGCCATCGGCCGTACGTGGCAGATGTCCACCATCCAGCTGGACTTCAACCTGCCCGAGCGCTTCGACCTCGAGTACCAGGCCGCCGACGGCACCCGTCAGCGCCCCGTGATGATCCACCGCGCCCTCTTCGGCTCCATCGAGCGCTTCCTGGGCGTCCTCACCGAGCACTACGCCGGCGCGTTCCCGGCCTGGCTTGCCCCGGAGCAGGTCGTGGCCATCCCGGTGGCCGAGGCATTCAACGACTACCTGGACGACGTCGTCGCGAAGCTGCGTGCCGAGGGGATCCGGGCGCGCCTGGACGACTCCTCGGACCGCTTCCCGAAGAAGATCCGCACCGCGGCCAAGGAGAAGGCGCCGTTCGTGCTGATCGCCGGCGGCGAGGACAGGGAGGCGGGCGCCGTGTCCTTCCGCTTCCGCGACGGCACCCAGGACAACGGCGTGCCGGTGGAGGAGGCGATCGAACGCATCGTGAAGGCGGTGCGCGAGCGCGAGGTCACCCCATGACCAGCCCCGGCACCGGCGGATCCGACGCGCGGGCGCAGGCCCGCGCGTCGGCGGACGCCGCCGCCACGGACGGCTTCGAGCTGCCCGGCGCCCCGGACGCCTTCGAGCGGTTCTGGAACGCCCACCGCATGGCGTACGTGTCCAAGGGGACGGGCCAGGTCAAGGACGAGCACACCTGCCCGTTCTGCGCGGCCCCGCAGCGCGACGATGAGGACTCCCTCATCGTCCACCGCGGCCGCACCGCCTACGTGGTGCTGAACCTGTACCCGTACAACCCCGGTCACCTGCTCGTCTGCCCCTACCGCCACGTGCCCCTGTACACGGACACCACCACGGAGGAGGCCGCCGAGATGGCGGAGCTGACCCAGACGGCGATGCTCGCCCTCGGCCAGGCCGCCGGCGCGTCCGGCTACAACCTCGGCATGAACCAGGGGGCGGTGGCCGGCGCCGGGATCGCGGCCCATCTGCACCAGCACGTGGTGCCGCGGTGGACCGGCGACGGCAACTTCCTGCCGATCATCGCCCGGACCAAGAACATGTCGCAGACCCTGGGGGAGACCCGGCAGATCCTCGCGGACGTCTGGGACCGGGCCGCCCGGGACCACGCCGCGCGCCAGGCGGCCAACGCCCGTGCCGCGGGCGAGCATCCTCGCCCGGGGGCCGGAGGCCCCGCCTGATGCTGGACCGTCACGCGCGCGGCGTCACCACCCGCCTGTTCACCCCGGTGGCCCGTACGCTCCTGCGGGCCGGGGTCAGTCCGGACACCGTGACGGTCGTGGGCACGCTCGGCGTGAGCCTGGGCGCGCTCGTGCTGTTCCCCCTGGGGCACCTGTTCTGGGGCACGCTCTTCATCACCGCGTTCGTGTTCTCGGACCTGGTGGACGGGATCATGGCGCGCGAGGCCGGGTCCACCGGCCGCTGGGGCGCGTTCCTCGACTCCACCCTGGACCGTGTGCAGGACGCGGCCGTGTTCCTCGGGCTGTGCCTGTGGGGCTTCGGCGTCGGCGCCGCACCCGCGGTCGGCGCGCTCTCCGGGGCCTGCCTCGCCCTGGGCATGCTCGTCTCCTATGTGCGTGCCAAGGCGGAGGCCCTCGGCTGGGACGCGCACGTGGGCATCGCCGAGCGAGCGGAACGGCTCGTGGCCACCCTCGTGGTCGCCGGCCTCACCGGCCTCGGTCTGCCCCCGGTCGTCCTGGCCGTCACCTTGGGGCTGCTCGCCGCCGCGTCCTTGGTCACCGTCGGCCAGCGCATGGTCGCGGTGCGCCGCCAGGCGCGCGACGACGCCTGACCGGTCCGCCGCAGGACTCGCCCGTCAGTCCGCCGCGATCTCCGCGACGACGGCGCCCGTCACCTGCACGAGGTCGGCGGGGGCGATCTCGACATCCAGGCCGCGTTGCCCGCCGGAGACGTACATGAGTTCCGCGTCGAGAGCGGAGGAGTCCAGGACGACGGGGTGGGGCCGGCGCTGGCCCAGGGGCGAGACGCCGCCCCGCACGTAGCCGGTCCGGCGTTCGACGACGGCCAGATCCGCCAGGGCGAGTCGCTTGACGCCCAGCACCGCGGCGGCGGCCCGCAGGTCCAGCTGACCGGACACGGGCACCACGCATGCGGCGAGCGCGCCGTCGGGGTCCGCCACCATCAGCGTCTTGAACAGTCGGTCGGCGGGCACGCTGAGCGCCCGGGCGACCTGGACGCCGAACCGCTCGCCGCCGGCGTCGAGGGCCACGTCGAAGGTGTGCAGCCGGTACGGGACCCCGGCGGCCTCGAGTGCGGCGACGGCCGGCGTGGCCGCCCCGTGCCGGGCGCCGCGATCCTTCTTGCGCTGGCCCACGGCGGACTCAGGCGATCCCGGCCTGCTCGCGCACGTTGCGCTTGATGCGGCCGAGCATGGCGGACATGCCGCGCAGGCGCAGGGGGGTGAGGGCCTTGGCCAGGCCGAGGCGGGTGGGGATGTCTTCGGGCACGTCCACGACCTCGAGGGCGCTCAGCCCGTCCAGGCCCTGGGTGAGCACGGAGGCGAAGCCGCGCGTGGTGGGCGCCTCCGGGGGAGCGGTGATGAAGAGGCGGACCGGGGCCTGCGGGCCGGGCTCACCCTCGAGTTCGACGGCCAGGAACAGCGGGGTCTGACACTCCACGACCTGCTCCATCTCGGCCTCGTGGCCGTCGTAGCGCTCCGGCAGCGCCGGCAGCTCGTCCGAGAACTCCAGCAGCAGCTCGAGCTTCTCGGGATCGGGCACCCCGGCGAAGTCGTCGATGATCTCGGCCAGGGCGGCGGGCACGGCGTGGTTCTCGGTCATGGTGTCCCAGTCTAGTGATCCACGCCGTGCCGGGGCTCAGCGCGCGGGGGCCTCGCCCGGCTCTTCGCCGACGGCGATCGGCAGGCGCACGGCGTTGCCCCACTCGGTCCAGGAGCCGTCGTAGTTGCGGACGTCCTCGTGGCCGAGCAGGTACTTGAGCACGAACCAGGTGTGGGAGGAGCGCTCGCCGATGCGGCAGTAGGCGATCACGTCGTCACCCTCCCGCAGCCCGGCGTCGGTGCGGTAGACCTGCTCCAGCTCGGCGCGGGACTTGAAGGTGCCGTCCTCGTTGGCCGCGGACGCCCACGGCACGGACGCCGCCGTGGGGATGTGGCCGCCGCGCAGGGTGCCCTCCTGCGGGTAGCCGGCCATGTGCGTGGTCTCGCCCGTGTACTCGGGACGGGAGCGGACGTCGATCAGCGGGGTGGTCCCGATGGCCTGCAGGACGTCCTCGCGGGCGGCGCGATCGGTGTGGTCGTCGCGCTCGATCACCGGGTACTCCGCGCGGGCCACGGTCGGGACCTCGCGGGTGGTCTCGCGTCCCTCCGCGATCCACTTGTCACGGCCGCCGTCCATCAGGCGCAGGTCCTCATGGCCGTAGAGGGTGAACACCCACAGCGCGTAGGCGGCCCACCAGTTGGACTTGTCGCCGTAGAACACCACGGTGGTGTCCCGGGAGATCCCCTTGGAGGCGGCGACCTCGGCGAAGGCCTCGGGGCCGACGAAGTCGCGGCTGACGGGATCGTTGAGCTCGGTGTGCCAGTCGACGCGCTGGGCGCCGGGGATGTGGCCGGTGGAGTAGAGGAGTGCGTCCTCGTTGGACTCGAGGACCACGACGTCCTCGTCGTCGACATGGTCGGCGACCCACTGCGTGGACACCAGCTTCTCGGGGTGGGCGTACTCGGAGAACTTCGCGGCGGTATCGGTCATGGCACTGCCTTCCTTCGCGTCGGGCGGGCCCGCACGGGCCCGGGGCGGGCGGCACGACGACGGCGG
This sequence comes from Micrococcus sp. R8502A1, assembly GCF_006704135.1. Lineage (NCBI taxonomy): Bacteria > Bacillati > Actinomycetota > Actinomycetes > Micrococcales > Micrococcaceae > Micrococcus > Micrococcus sp. R8502A1. The sequence continues at coordinate 12,559 of NZ_VIGS01000004.1, read as the reverse complement.
GTTCCGTGTCCGTGCCCTGCGCGACAGATTACGGCACATCGGTGTCACCTAAGAGGGTAGGGGCGCCTCAGTCCAGGACACGCGAGGTCACATGGGTCGGGTGCGCGGCCCGATAGCATGGCCCGGAATCCCCGTCGTCGACCCTGGGAGTGTCCCGTGGCTCAGATCGTCCACCTCGCCGACCGTTCGCCGCAGGTCACCCCGGACCAGCTGCTGGCCGGCTTCCACCCCTCGTACCGCTTCGGCACGGTGTCCTTCGACACCTACATCCCGGACCCCGCGCACCCCTCGCAGGCACAGGCCGTGGAGCGGCTGCGCCGGTTCGCGGCAGACCTCGGCCGGGGCGGCTCGGGCGGCGGGTTCCTCGGCGGCCTGTTCGGCGGGAAGAAGCGGGCGGCGGGGCCGGCCGGCATCTACCTCGACGGCGGCTTCGGCGTCGGCAAGACCCACCTGCTGGCCTCGACGTGGCACGCGGCCCCCGGGCCCAAGGCGTTCGGCACGTTCGTGGAGTACACCAACCTCGTGGGCGCCCTGTCCTTCCGCAAGGCGGTGGACGAGCTCAAGGAGTACACCCTCGTGTGCATCGACGAGTTCGAGCTCGACGACCCGGGGGACACCGTGCTGATGTCCCGGCTCATGCGCGAGCTGGCCGACGCCGGCGTGCGCCTGGTGGCGACCTCCAACACCCTGCCGGGCTCGCTCGGCGAGGGGCGCTTCGCGGCGCAGGACTTCAAGCGCGAGATCCAGGTCCTGGCCGACCAGTTCGAGGTCATCCGCGTGGACGGCGAGGACTACCGCCACCGCGGCCTCTCCGCCGCCCCGTCGCCGCTGGACGACGCCGCCGTCGAGGCCACCGCCCGGGAGAACTTCCCCGACGCGGGCGTGCTCGCCGTGGACGACTTCGCGGACCTCACCGCGATGCTCTCCCGCGTGCATCCCTCCCGCTACCGCGAGCTCGTCAAGGACGTGGACGTGCTCGCCCTCCACGACGTGCACACCATCACGGAGCAGGCCACGGCCCTGCGCTTCGTGGTGTTCGCGGACCGCCTGTACGACAAGGACGTGCCCGTCCTCGCCTCCGGCGTGCCCTTCGACGCCCTGTTCACGCAGGAGATGATGCACGGCGGGTACATGAAGAAGTACTTCCGCACGGTCTCCCGTATGACGGCGCTCGTGCGCGAGGGCCAGACGGGCGTCGCCGAGCACAAGTGAGCCGGCCTGGTCGCCACCCGGGGCCGGGCGGGACGTAACGTGACGTCCTGCCCGGCCCCTCGTCGCCGAGGCGGGCCTCGCCCGGGCGGATGCGGGCCGCCGGACACGACGAAGGCCCCTCCCGAGGGGAGGGGCCTTCAGATCGGAGCGGATGACGAGATTCGAACTCGCGACCTCCACCTTGGCAAGGTGGCGCTCTAGCCAACTGAGCTACATCCGCCTGAGTCGATCCTCACGGATCGTCTCCGTGCGCGATACTGGGTTCGAACCAGTGACCTCTTCCGTGTCAGGGAAGCGCGCTACCGCTGCGCCAATCGCGCTCGTCCAACTCCGAGGAGGTGGTGAACATGCCGCCACTCCCGGTCGGAGAAGCCTGCGAGGTCGGGACGGGATTCGAACCCGCGTATACGGCTTTGCAGGCCGCTGCCTCGCCTCTCGGCCACCCGACCAGGGGTGAAGGTTGAGCGAGCGGATGACGAGATTCGAACTCGCGACCTCCACCTTGGCAAGGTGGCGCTCTAGCCAACTGAGCTACATCCGCGTGTCGGTGCCGCCGGGATCCGCTCCTCCGAGCCGCTCACCTGCGTTTTCCAACGAGAAAGAACTCTAGGCCATCTGAGCCCGGATGCAAAATCGGCGTCTGCTGGCGTGTCGGGCCACCCCGTCGGGGGTCCGCGGACCCTGCCAGAATGGCTGACCATGACCCAGCCACGCCTCGCGCATCAGACCCCCCACGGACGCATGTACGCGCGCTCCCTCTCGGGCCTGCCCGAGGTCCCGTCCATCACCACCGTGATCGGCATGGAGAAGACGGACCTGGACGGCTGGGTCGGGTGGATGGCGGCCCAGTCCGTAACCCAGGATCCGCGCCTGGCGGAATCCGTGGGCTCCGCGGCGCGCCTGAAGCAGGTGGCCCGGCAGTCCGCCGACGCCGCCGCTCGCTACCGGGACGCCGCGGCCGAGCGCGGGGACCGCGTGCACGACTACGCCGAGCAGGTCGCCCAGCGCGCCCTCGGCCGCCCCCACACCATGGCGGAGGCCCGGGCCCGGCTGATCGAGCACGGCGAGGGCGCCTACGCGGACCGCTTCGACGAGTGGTGGGACCTCTACGACGTCCGGCCGATCGCGGCCGAGATCACCGTCTGGAACCACACGGTGGGCTACGCGGGCACGCTGGACCTCGTCGCCCGGATCGGCGGCCGGCTGTGCCTGATCGACTACAAGACGAAGGGCACGGGGCGGGACGGACGGGTCAAGGCGCTCGACCCCAAGGTGGTCATGCAGCTGACCGCCGGCCTGAAGGCGGAGGAGTCCCTCGTGGACCCCGAGGCCGGCACCTGGGAGGAGTGGCGGCACGGTCAGGCCGAGATGCTGCTCGGCGTCGCCCTGGGGGAGACCGAGGTCGCCGTGCACCAGGCCAACCCGGGCGTGCTGCCCCGCCACTGGCACAAGTTCTGGGCCCTGCGCCAGGTCTGGAAGCACGCGCAGGCCGTGGACGACGCCGGCCCCGCGCTCCGCGTCATCGGCCCGCCTCCGCCGTCGGCCCCGGCGTCGGCGGCCACCGGCCTGCAGGCCGTGCGCGCCGCGGCCTTCGGCGGCGGCTCCCACGCCGCCCCGGACGTGGTGCCCGACGGGTCGTCGTCGCGCCCGGCGTCCGCCGCCGAGGGCGGCGATAGGGTGACGGCGTGACCGTCCTGCCCGTCCGCACCGTCCCCGACCCCGTCCTGCGCACCGCCGCGTCGCCCGTGCCTGCGGGGGCGGACGTGCGTGCCCTCGTGGCGGACATGATCGAGACGATGCACGCCGTCGGGGGTGTGGGCCTGGCCGCGCCCCAGGTGGGCGTGGGCCTGCGCGTCTTCGTGTTCGACGTCGCCGGCGTCGCCGGGCATGTGGTCAATCCCGTGCTCGAGACCGCCGGGCAGGCGCTGCGGGAGCCGGGCGAGGGGTGTCTGTCCGTGCCGGGGCTGCGCTACCACCCGGCGCGCGCCGCCGAAGCCGTCGTCCGCGGCACCGACGTCGACGGGAACCCGGTGGAGCATCGGGGGACCGGCCTGCTCGCCCGCTGTCTCCAGCACGAGACCGACCACCTCGACGGGATCCTCTACGTCGACCGCCTCGACGGCGAGGAACGCCGTGAGGCCCGCCGCCGCATGCGCGCCGGCGAGGTGGACCGCGCCGCTCGCCGCATCGGGGCCGAGCGCGCGGCCGCCGTCAGCTCGGTCTTCGGCGCCCCCGCCGCCCCCGCCGCCGGAACAGGAGCCGCCCGATGACCGCCCCGACGCCCCTGCGCGTGCTCTACGCCGGCACGCCCGAGACCGCCGTGCCCGTGCTGCGCGCCCTGCTCGACTCGCCCCACGAGGTCGTCGGCGTGCTCACCCGGCCGGACGCCCCGGTCGGGCGCCGGCGGGTGCTGACCCCGTCGCCGGTCGCGGTCGTGGCCGAGGAGGCCGGCCTGCCCGTGCTCAAGGCCGACCGACTCCGCGGACCCGAGGGTGCCGATGCCCTCCAGGCGATCCGCGCGCTCGAGGCAGACGTGGCCGCCGTCGTCGCCTACGGGGCGCTCGTGCCCGCCGAGGCCCTGCAGATCCCGCGCCACGGCTGGCTCAACCTGCACTTCTCCGCGCTGCCGGCCTACCGCGGCGCCGCCCCCGTTCAGCGCGCCGTGATGGCCGGGGAGACCGAGATCGCCGCCGACGTGTTCCAGCTCGAAGAGGGCCTGGACACCGGGCCCGTCTTCGCCCGGCTCACCCGCCCCGTCACGTCCGACGAGACCGCCGGGGCCGTGCTCACCGACCTCGCCGAGCGCGGCGGCCCGCTCGTGATCGACGTGCTCGACCGCCTGGCGGCCGGCACCGCGACGGCCACGCCCCAGCGCGGCGAACCCACCCACGCGCCGAAGCTCACGGCCGCAGACGGCCTGGTGGACCCCGCCCGCCCGGCGGCCGAGGTGGCCGCCCGGATCAACGGCGTCACCCCCGAGCCCGGCGCCTGGGGCTGGCTGACCGCGGACGACGGCGCCGCCCCGGCCCGCTTCAAGATCGACGGCGTCGCCCCGGTCCGCCCCGGCGACGACGGCTGGCCCACCGCCCTCGACGCCGCGGTTCCCGGACAGATCCTGGTGGCCGCGAAGGCCGCCTGGCTGCGCACCACCGACGGGGCCGTCCGGCTCTCCCGCGTCCAGCCGGCGGGCAGGAAGCTGATGCCGGCCGCCGACTGGGCGCGCGGCGCCGCCCCCGGGGCCGCGCTGCTGGCCGGGGAGGCGCTCGCCCACCACGAAGACCAGGCCCGCCAGGAGGCCGCCGCCCGGGCGGCGGCACGCCAGGCCGCGCGGAACGCCACGGCACAGGACGAGGAGGCACGCGCATGAGCCGCGAAGGACAGCCAGGACAGGGCCGGGGCGAGCGAGGGGCCCGCGGGGAACGCGGCCGCGCACCCCGGCCGGACGCCCAGGACCGCCGCGACGCGCAGGGGCGCACCCGCAACCGGGGTCGCTCCGGCGCCGGACGGAAGTACTCGGCGCAGGCGCCGTCACAGCGCTCCCGCACCGCCGACCCGGCGCGCCGCGTCGCGTTCGGGGTGGTCCGCTCCGTCCATGCCGAGGACGCGTACGCGAACCTGGTCCTCCCGGCGCGCATCCGCCAGGCCCGCCTCGACCGGCGCGACGCCGGCTTCGCCACCGAACTCGCCTACGGCACCCTGCGTGGGCTCGGCCTGTACGACGCGATCCTGACCCGCTGCGTGGACCGCCCGCTCGAGAAGATCGACCCACCCGTGCTCGACGCCCTGCGGCTCGGCGCCCACCAGCTGCTGGGCATGCGCGTGCCCGCCCACGCCGCCCTCGACGCCACCGTCTCCCTCGTGCGCGCCGAGATCGGGGCCGGCGCCTCCGGGTTCGTGAACGCGGTGCTGCGTCGGGTCGCCGAACGCCCCCTCGAGGAGTGGCTGGCCGACGTCGCCCCCGCCGACGGCGGCGACGCCGCCCTGGCCGTCCGCGCCTCGCACCCGGTGTGGATCGTCCGCGCGCTGCGCCAGGCCCTGGCCGCCCACCGCGGCACCCGCCACACCGCCGACCGCGACGCCGAGCTGGCCGCCCTGCTCGAGGCGGACAACGCCCCGCCCGTGGTCAACCTCGTCGCCCTGCCCGTGGCCGGTGGGGCCGAGGCGCTCGCCGCGGCCCTGGACGACGGCGCCGAACCCGGGCCGCTGGCCCCGGACTCCGCCCTGCACTCCGGCGGCGACGCCGGCCGTCTGCCCGGGGTGCGCGAGGGCGTGCTCCGCGTCCAGGACGCCGGCTCCCAGCTCACCGCCCGTGCCCTGGCCCAGGCACCCGTCCCCGCGGCCGAGGGGCGGGCCGAGCGCTGGCTCGACCTGTGCGCCGGCCCTGGCGGCAAGGCGGCCCTGCTGGCCGCCCTCGCCGCCGAGCGGGGGGCGACGCTCGTGGCCAACGAGGTCGCCCCGCACCGCGCCGACCTCGTCCGGCAGGCACTCGCCGCCGTGCCCGCCGACGCCTGGACCGTCCGGACCGGGGACGGTCGCACGATCGCCGACGCCCCCGAGGCGGCCCCGGCGTTCGACCGCGTCCTCGTGGACGCCCCCTGCACCGGCCTCGGTGCGCTGCGCCGCCGACCCGAGTCGCGCTGGCGCCGCACCCCGGCCGACCTCGCCGAGCTCACCGGCCTGCAGGCCGACCTGCTCGACGCGGCGGTCGCCGTCCTCGCCCCCGGCGGCGTGCTCGCCTATGTCACCTGCTCCCCGCACGTCGCGGAGACCGTCGTCCAGGTCCAGGACCTCGTGCGCCGCCACCCCGAGCTGGAGCTGCTCGACGCCCGCACTGCCCTCGACACCGTCGCGCTCGACGACCTGCGCCTGGACGAGGCCGAACCCGCCGGCGCGCCGGAGCCAGCCGATGTGGTCGCCCGAACGGCCCAGCTCTGGCCGCACCGGCACGGCACCGACGCCATGTTCCTGGCCCTGCTGCGCGCCCCCGGCGCCTGACCGAGAGGACCCGACCATGACCGCCCGCGCCCCGCGCCTGCACCCCTCGATCCTGTCCGCGGACTTCGCCCGCCTCGCCGACGAGCTGGCCCGCATCCCCAGCGCGGACGCGGTGCACGTGGACGTCATGGACAACCACTTCGTCCCGAACCTCACCCTCGGCCTGCCCGTGGTCGAGGCGATCCGACGCGCCACGGACCTGCCGCTGGACCTCCACCTGATGATCGAGGACGCCGACCGCTGGGCGCCCGGCTACGCGGAGGCGGGGGCCGAGTCCGTCACCTTCCACGCCGAGGCCTCGGCCGCGCCCGTCCGACTGGCCCGCGAGCTGCGCGCGGCCGGAGCGAAGGCCGGCATGGCGCTGCGGCCGGCGACCGCGGTCGAGCCCTACCTGGACATGCTCCCGGAGCTGGACATGCTCCTGCTGATGACCGTGGAGCCCGGCTTCGGGGGGCAGGCGTTCCTCGACGTCGTGCTGCCGAAAATCCGCCGGGCCCGCCGCGCCCTCGACGGCGGGCCCGCCCCGCTGGCCCTCCAGGTTGACGGCGGCGTGAACCGCGAGACCATCGAACGCGCGGCCGAGGCCGGGGCCGACGTGTTCGTGGCCGGCTCCGCGGTGTTCGGCGCCGAGGACCCCGACGCCGCGCTCGCCGGCCTGCGCACCGCCGCCGCCCGCGCCTGCCACTGAGCCCGGCGACGCCGTCGCCCGCCCGCCGCGCCGGACGTCGCCCGGCGTCGTCCGGCGACGTCCGGCATGCGCGGCCGGCCGGGCGTGCGATACTGCTGGACAGCAACGTGCTCCGAGATGCGGTGGAAGTCCGCACCGGCGGTGACAGCCCGCTAACCGCGCGGCCCGTCCTCATCCGAGGCGGTGCCGAGCGGCCTGACCGGTGGAATTCCGGTGCCGACCGTACAGTCGGGATGGGAGAGGCACGCGGCGGAGCCGTTCCGCGCCCTGCGCGGGAGGGCTGCGGAGCGCACCCCTCGGAGTCCCGATCCGAGGAGGTGGCGTCACGGTCATGGACTGGCTGGTGGACGCGTTCAACTGGACCATCCCGGTCGCCGGCGGCGGCCTGCTCATGCGCGAGGTGCTGGGCAACGTCTTCGGCCTCGCCTCCGCCCTGGGCGGCATGGCGCGCAGGGTCTGGGCCTGGCCCGTGGGCATCCTCGGCAACCTCATCCTGCTGACGGTCTTCCTCGCCTCCCTGTTCACGGGGGCCGATCACGCCACCCTGCTCGGTCAGGCCGGCCGACAGGTCATGTTCATCGCCGTCTCCGTCTACGGCTGGGTGCGCTGGCGTCAGGCCCGTCGGGGCCACGCCGAGGACGCTCCCGCCATCACCCCGGAGTGGGCCGGCTGGCGCGGGCGCGTGTTCCTCGTGACGGCCATGGCGGTCGGCACCGTCGCCCTCACCCCCGTGTTCCGCGCGCTGGGTTCGTGGGAGCCGGTGTGGGCGGACGCCTGGACGTTCGTGGGATCGCTGCTGGCGACCTACGGCATGGCGCGCGGCTGGGTGGAGTTCTGGCTGATCTGGGTGGCCGTGGACGTCGTCGGCGTGCCCCTGCTGTGGAGCACCGGCTACTACGCCTCGGCCGTCATGTACGCCTTCTACGGCGCCTTCACCCTGATCGGCTTCTTCGTGTGGCTGCGCGCCACAGACCGGGACAAGCCCGCCGTGGAGACGCTGCTGCCGGACGGCCCCGAGGGGGACGTCGCCCGATGAACGCCGCCGAGACCCCGTCCGCCGACCCCATGGACCTCGCCGTCGGCGCCGCGCTGCGCGGCGTGCGCGGCGCCAACCCCCTCGTCGGGGCCGTCCTGACCGACGCGGCCGGCCGCATCCTGGCCGTCGGGCACCACCGCGGACGGGGGACCGCCCACGCCGAGGTCGACGCCCTGACCCGCTGGCGGGCCGCCCGCGCCGCGGATCCGGCCCTGGCTGCCCTCGACCACGCCGGCCTGACGCTGCACGTCACCCTCGAGCCCTGTGACCACACCGGCAGCACCGGCCCCTGCTCGCAGGCCGTCCTGGACGCGGGGATCGGCGCACTGCGCTACGCCGTCGCGGACCCCACCGGTCACGACGGCGGCGGCGCGGCCCGCCTCGCCGCGCACGGGGTGCACGTCACCGGCCCCACCGGCGAGGCGGCCGCCCTCACGCTCACCGCCCGCTGGCGCGAGGTCCGCGACGCAGGCCGTCCGTGGGTGACCGGGCACCTCGCTCAGTCCCTCGACGGCCACGCCGCGGCCGCCGACGGCACGAGCCAGTGGATCACCGGCCCGGACTCCCGCGTCCACGCCCACGAGGTGCGCTCCCGCGTCGACGCCATCGTCGTCGGCACGGGGACCGTCCTGGCCGACGACCCCCGCCTCACCGCCCGTGACGCCGTCGGCGCCGAACTCGCGCACCAGCCCGTGCCCGTCGTCCAGGGTCACCGGCCCGTGCCCGACGGCGCCGCCCTGCGCACCCACCCGGTGGTGCTGGAGGTCCTCGACCACGACCCGCACGCCGTCCTGGCCGCGCTCGCGGCCCACCCCGGGCCCTGGCCCCACGGCCGCCGTGCCGAGCACGTGCTCATCGAGGGCGGGCCCCGCGTGCTCGGCGCGTGGCTGCGCGCCGGCCTCGTGGACGAGCTCATGGTCTACACCGCGCCCCTGCTGCTCGGCCCGGGCCGCGCCGCCGTCGCCGGCCTGGACGTCGCCACGCTGTCCGAGGGACTGCGCTGGCACCCCGACCCCGCGGAGGGCGGCCCCGTCCGTGCCCTCGGCGTCGACGTCTGGACCCACCTGAGCCCGGTGCCGGCCCCGCGCCTGCCCACCGCCCCCGCCCCGACCCGTTTCCAGGAGGACTGAGTGTTCACCGGCATCGTCACCCATCTCGGCACCGTCGTCGCCCTCGAGCACGACGCGGCCGCCGACACCGCCCTGCTGACCCTCGACGCCGGCGGCGCCCTCGACGGGCTGCCCGCCGGCGGCTCGCTCGCCGTCGACGGCGTGTGCCTCACGGCCCTCGACGAGCCCACGGAGCGCCCCGGCGTGTTCCGTGCCGACCTCATGGGCCAGACGCTGCGCATGACCAGCCTCGGCGACCGCGCCCCGGGGGACCGGGTCAACCTCGAGCGCTGCCTGCGCCCCACCGACCACCTGGACGGGCACGTGGTCCAGGGCCACGTGGACGGGACCGGCGAGGTCCTCGCGGTCACCCCGCACGGGGCCTGGACCACTCTGCGCATCGGCCTGCCCGCCCGCCTGGCCCGCTACGTCCCCGCGCAGGGGGCCATCGCCCTGCAGGGCGTCTCCCTCACCGTCACCGCCGTCTCCGACCCGGGCGCGGCCGCGCACTGGTTCGAGGTCGGCATCATCCCGGCCACGCTCGAGGCCACCACCCTGGGCGCCCTGCGGCCGGGCGACCGCGTCAACCTCGAGACCGACGTGCTCGCCCGGTACGCCGAGCGTCTCGCGCTCATCCCGTCCGCCCCCGCCGCACCCACCGAGGAGGCCCGCCCGTGAGCGAGCACATCCGTCTGGACCCCGTCCCCGCGGCGATCGCCGCGATCGCCGCCGGCCGGCCCGTCGTCGTCGTGGACGACGCCGACCGCGAGAACGAGGGCGACCTGATCTACGCGGCCGCCCTGGCCACCGACGAGGTCACCGCCTTCACCGTCCGCCACACCTCGGGCGTCATCTGCGCGCCCCTGCCGGCCGGCCTGGCCGACCGCCTGGCCCTGCCGCCCATGACCACCGTCAACGAGGACCCCAAGGGCACCGCCTACACCGTGAGCGTGGACGCCGCCGCCGGCGTCACCACCGGCATCTCCGCCGCCGACCGCACCCGCACCCTCCGCGTGCTCGCCGACCCCGGTGCCGCCCCCGGTGACCTGACCCGGCCCGGTCACGTGTTCCCTCTGCGCGCCGTCCCCGGCGGCGTCCGGGCCCGCCGCGGCCACACCGAGGCCGGCGTCGAGCTGTGCCGCCTGGCCGGCGTCGCGCCCGTGGCCGCCATCGCCGAGCTCGTCCACGACGACGGCACCATGATGCGCCTGCCCGCCCTGCGGGAGTTCTCCGACGAGCACGGCCTCGTGCTGATCTCCATCGAGGACCTCGTGGCCCACCTGGAGGAGACGACGCCGACCCTGACCGCCGTCCCCGCCGAGGCCACCCTGCCGACCCGGCACGGCCTGTTCCGCGTGAGCGTGCACGTGGACGCCGAGACCGGGGCTGAGCACCTGCTGCTCGTGGCGGGGGAGACCGACCCGGAGCGGCCCCTCACCGTCCGCGTGCACTCGGAGTGCCTCACCGGCGACGTGCTCGGCTCCCTGCGCTGCGAATGCGGCCCCCAGCTCGAGGACGCCCTGGCCCGCGCGGCGGCCGAGGGCGGCGCCGTCCTCTACCTCCGGGGCCACGAAGGACGCGGCATCGGCCTGGCCAACAAGATCCGCGCCTACCGGCTCCAGGAGGAGGGGATGGACACCGTCGAGGCCAACCTCGCCCTCGGTCTGCCCGCCGAGGCGCGCGACTGGGCCGGGGCCGCCGCCGTCCTCACGGCCGCCGGCCATCGGCGCGTCCGCCTCGTCACCAACAACCCCGCGAAGGTCGCGGGGCTGCGGGCGGCCGGCATCGACGTCGTCGAGCGTGTCCCGGCCCCCACGCCCGTCACCGAGCACAACGTCGTCTACCTGCGCACCAAGCGGGACCGCATGGCCCACGCCCTGGCGGACCGCGTGCTCGAACCGCCGACGGCCACCGGCGGCCCCGCCACGCCGGCCGATGACCCGACCACCGACCCGACCCACCCCACCCACCAGGAGGACACCCCATGAGCGGCGCCGGAGCCCCGACCTTCACCCCCGACCCCGCCGCTGCGAGCGGCCTGAACGTGGCGATCGTCGCCGCCCAGTGGCACACGGAGATCATGGACGGGCTGATCGCCGGGGCGCAGGCCGCCGCGGCCGACCTGGGCCTGGAGCCCGTGCTCGTGCGCGTGCCCGGCACCGTCGAGCTCACCGTCGCTGCGGCGCGGCTGGCGGAGCGCTTCGACGTCGTCGTGGTCCTCGGCGTCGTGGTGCGCGGGGACACCCCGCACTTCGACTACGTGTGCCAGTCCGTGACCCAGGGCGTGACGGAGGTCTCGGTGCGCACCGGCGTTCCCGTGGGCTTCGGCGTGCTCACCGTGGACACCGACCAGCAGGCCCGCGACCGGGCGGGCCTGCCCGGATCCCGAGAGGACAAGGGACGCGAGGCCCTCGAGGCGGCCGTCCTCACCGAGCTCGCGCTGCGCTCGGTCACGCCACGGGACTGAGGGTGGCCGGGCGGGGCTGCCTGCTGGGTCGGCTGCTCTCGACGTGGACCCTGTCCCCGGGGCCGGTGGGGTGATCGCAGGCCGGTCAACCGGGCCCGTCCGGAACGCCGGCAGCCCCGCGCCGTCATGGATGGGGTCGGCCGGAGGGCGCGGGGACCCGACGATAGAGGCGGAGACGAGAAGCCCCCGCCCTTCGTCTCGCTCGCGGCATCCACAGCTCGTCGTCCACTGCCCCGACCGTCAGGGCGGGCCGTTGACCCCCAACGCGTTCACCGCCGCAGACGGGTGATCTATGCGGCCCGCCCCGCCTCGGACGACTGCGTCGGGGTGCACGGAGCCTGCCGCAGCGTGGCCGCGTTCAAACAGTCCATGGCCCTGCTGGGAGCTGCGCGAGACCGGGCTGCTGCTCACCCCCCTGGTGCCGGCCCGCTCCATCGTCCCCGGTGCACGTCTGGCCTGCGACTGGCTGGGCCACTATGAGATGCGCGAACCCGTCGCCTCCGCCTACGCCGACCTGGCCGGCCTCATCTTCGAAAGGATCACCGCATGAACGAGAAGCAGCTTGAGCCCGACCTGAGTCTGCGAGCACAGCGACGCAAGCCCACCCCGGCCCCCCAGACCCCGGCTCCCGGAGCGGTGATCCCCGCAGAACCGGCAACGACCTCGGACCCGGCCGGTGGGTATGCGCCCCTGGCGCGGCGTGGGGCGCCGACCGTGGCCCTGAACGTGCGAGTGCCCGAAGCGATCCGCGACGCGGTGCGTCGAGAGGCCGCCACGAACCCGGCAACGCCCAGCCAGGCCGCGGTCATCGAAGCCCTAGGGCATGTCTGACAATCGTTTGGACCACGCGAGCACAGCATTCAACACCACGGCGGCCCGGTAGACGATCGCGTACTTGTCATACCGGGTCGCCAGGCCCCGCCACTGCTTCAGGTGCGCGTACTGGCGCTCGATCACGTTCCGGCCCTTGTAAGCCTGCGAGTCCAGGCCCACGGGACGGCCACCGGCCGAGCCGCGGCGCCTGCGGTGGCCCTGCTGATCCGCCGGCTCGG
>NZ_VIGS01000049.1:0-17037 GCF_006704135.1 Micrococcus sp. R8502A1 | reverse complement strand
GCCACGCGCATCATGTACGCCTCGCAGGACGCCCAGGGCCGACCCATCGCCGTGACCGGCACCGTGCTGACCCCCACCGCCCCGTGGACGGGCGGCGGCGGGCGCCCCGTGATCAGCTACGCAGTGGGGACCCAGGGGGCGGCGGACCGCTGCGCCCCGTCCCGCACCCTCTCCACCGGCGTGCAGTACGAGGGCGTCGGGATCACGTCCCTGCTGAGCCGCGGCCACGCCGTGGTGGTCACCGACTACGAGGGCCTGGGCACCCCGGGCGCGCACACCTACATGGTCCGGGAGGCCCAGGCGCACGCCGTCCTCGACGCGGTGCGCGCGGCCGCCCAGGTGTCGGGGTCGGGCGTCACCGCGACCGCGCCGGTCGCGCTCGCGGGCTACTCACAGGGCGGCGGGGCGGCCGCGGCCGCCGCCGAGCTCGCGCCCGACTACGCCCCGGAGCTGGACCTCAAGGGCGCCTACGCGGGCGCCCCGCCGGCCGACCTCGTGCAGGTCGCGGGCCGGATCGACGGCGGTCTCTACGCGGCCTTCCTGCTCTACGCGATGGCCGGGCAGCTCGCCGCGTACGACGTGGACCCGGCCACGCATCTCAACGAGACCGGCCTGACGGCCCTCGCCGGCGCGGCCGAGACCTGCATGGTGGGCAGCCTCGCCTACGCGCACCTCGACTCCGCCACACTGACCCACACGGGGCAGGACTTCCCTGAGCTCGTCCGCTCCGATGCCGAGCTGGCCGGGATCCTCGCCGAGCAGCGGATCGGCGCACCGGGCCGCCGTCCGGATGTGCCGGTGATGATCGCGCACTCCGTCACGGACGACGTCATCCCGTACCGCACCGGCCGCGACCTGGGCCGCCGCTGGTGCGCGGAGGGCGCGCGGGTGCGTTTCGACCCGCTCCTCACCCCGACCCACGTGGGCGGCCACGTGGCCTCGCTGCCGCGGATGGGGGCGTTCCTGGACGCGACCCTCGCCGACCGCTGGACCGCCGACTCGTGCGGGTGGTTCTGAGCCTCGGCTAGCGTCGGGGCCAGGACCGTCCCGCCCACCGAAGGAGCAGTCATGCGCGCCGAGCAGGTCACCGATCCCATCGCCTACCACGGCGAGGGCCCCGTCTGGGCCGCCTCGTGGGGCACCGCCGCCGAGGGCGTGACCGCCGGCGGCGGTCTGCGCTGGGTGGACATGCTCGCCGGGGACGTCCTGTCCCTGCGCGCCGACGGCACGGTGGACCGCACGCACGTCGGCGACGTGGCCGCCGCGCTGCGCCCGCGTGCGGGGGGTGGCGCCGTCGTCGCGGTGGAGCGGGGCTTCGCCCTGATCTCGCCCGAGGGCGAGCTGACGACGCTGCCCGAGCTGTGGGGCGCGGACGCCGGGATCCGGATGAACGAGGGCGGCTGTGACCCAGACGGCCGGTTCCACTGCGGCACCATGGCGTACGCCAAGACCCCCGGCGCCGCGAACCTCTACCGGCTCGCCCCCGGACCCGACGGCGGCGCCGGCGAGGTGGACGTCGTGCTGACCGGCGCGACGACGTCCAACGGCCTGGAGTGGAGCCCCGACGGCACGCGGGCCTACTACAACGACACCCCCACACGGCAGGTGGCCGTGTTCGACTACTCCCGCGAGGAGGGCCTGACGAACCGCCGCGTGCTCGTGGACGTGCTCGACGGGGAGGGCAAGCCGGACGGACTCACCGTGGACGCCGAGGGCGGGATCTGGGTGGCCGTGATCAGCCACGGGCAGATCCACCGGTACACGCCCGAGGGGACGCTCGACGAGGTGGTCGAGGTGCCCGTGCAGAAGACGACGGCGTGCACCTTCGGCGGCGACGACCTCGGCACCCTCTACATCACCACCTCCTGGGAGAACCTGGAGCGCGGCGAGGACCCGCTGGCCGGGGCCCTGTTCGCCGTCCGCCCGGGGGTGACGGGCCTGCCGGCCCGGCCCTTCGCGGGCTGAGGCCGTCACGCCGCACGTCGTCGGCGCGGTCCTGCGTCTTGCTGCGTCGTCGTGCGCCATCCTGCGCCGTCCTGCGCCGCGAGCCAGACGAATCTGCGGTCCAGAGGCTCCTTTCAGCGCGGAATCGTCTGGCTCGCGCCGGACTCAGGGGACGGCCGCGTGCTGCCGGATCCACGCGTGCATCGCGATGCCGGCGGCCACGCCCGCGTTGATCGAACGGGTGGAGCCGTACTGCGCGATGGACAACACCGCGCTCGACGCCGCCCGCACCTCCGCCGAGAGCCCCGGCCCCTCCTGCCCGAAGACGAGCACGCAGGCACGCGGGAAGTCGAAGGTCTCCACCGGCACCGACTCGGGGAACAGGTCCACGCCGAGCACGGGCAGCCCCTCCCCCGCCGCCCACTCCGTGAACGCCGCCACCGTCTCGTGGTGGCGCACGTGCAGGTACCGGTCGGTGACCATGGCGCCGCGCCGGTTCCAGCGGCGCCGCCCGATGATGTGCACCCCGGCGGCGTTGAACGCGTTGGCGGTGCGCACGACGGTGCCGATGTTCAGGTCGTGCTGCCAGTTCTCGATGGCCACGTGGAACGGGTGGCGCCGCGCGTCGAGGTCCGCGACGATCGCCTCGAGGCTCCAGTAGCGGTAGCGGTCGAGCACGTTGCGGCGGTCGCCGTGCGCGAGCAGCTCCGGGTCGTAGCGGGGGTCCTCCGGCCACGGGCCGGTCCACGGCCCGACGCCGACCTCGCGGGGCACGGCGCCGTCCTCGGCCGGCGCGGGCTCTCTCAGCGGCCGGCCTCGGACCGGTCGACGGCGGCCCAGGCGGCCCCGGCGGACACCGCGGCCACGGAGAGCACGGCCGGCCACGCGCCGATCTTCTTGGCCAGCGGGTGGGAGGCGCCGAAGCCGCCGAGGTACAGGGCGGCCAGGCCCCCGGTGACGGCCGGCCCCCGCGTGGCCAACCACGTCCGGCCGGCGTACAGGCCGGCGGCGGCCAGCACGACGCCGCCGAGCGGGCGGATGCCGGTCTCACGGGCCGTCAGGTAGCCGCCGATCAGACCGAACGCGGCGACCGGGGCCGTGGAGACGGCGTGGGCGGGGAGCAGGGTCTTGCCGTCACGGACGACGGGCGGGGCATGGCGCGGAGTCTTCATGGCGCCACCGTAGCGCGCGCATCCTGGAATCCGCCGGGGGCCACCGTCGGGGAGAATGTCCTGGTGAGCATGATCGACAACGCCGTGTACGTGGACGGGCGGCGCGTCCACGCCCCCTCCACCCTCGAGGACACCTGGGAGGAGTGTGAGCGCACCGGCGGCATGGCCTGGCTGGGCCTGTACCGCCCGGACGTGGCCGAGCTCCAAGCGGTCGCGGAGGAGCTGCGCCTGCACCCGCTCGCCGTCGAGGACGCCCTCGCCGGAGGCGAGCGCGCCAAGCTGGACCGCTACGGCGAGGACTCGTTCATGGTCCTGCACCCGGCCCGCTACGTCGACCGCACCGAGACCGTGGAGTTCGGCGAGCTGAGCGTCTTCACCGGTGAGCACTACGTGGTGACGGTGCGTCACGCGGAGGAGCCGGACCTGGCCGCCGTGCGACGGTCCCTGGAGACGGAGGGCCGCGAGCGCCTCGCGATGGGGCCGTGGCAGGTCACCCTGGAGATCCTGGACCGGGTCGTGGACGACTACTTCCCGGTGGCCGACGGCCTCGAACAGGACATCGCGGAGATCGAGGACCAGGTCTTCGCCGGCGACGGGCACGTCTCCCGGCGCATCTACGAGCTCTCCCGCGAGGTGCTGAACTTCCAGCACGCCATCCGCGCGCTGCCGTCCATCGTGGAGCAGCTCCAGGAGGAGGTGCGCACCCGTCTGCACGAGGACACCCGCCGCCTCGACGCCGACGGCCTGCCCCGGCGCGACGACGCCCACGCCTGGGAGGACGAGGAGCTCAGCGATCAGGCGCGCCTCGAGGTGGAGAACCTGCGCCGCCTGCGCGACGTCCACGACCACGCCGTCCAGATCAACGAGCGCGTGACGACCATGCGCCAGATGCTCAACAGCGCCCTCGAGCTGGACTCGACGCTGGCGTCGAAGCGGCTGGCCGAGCAGTCGATCGCCCAGAACGAGCAGGTCAAGCAGATCTCGTCCTGGGCGGCGATCATCTTCGCGCCGCAGCTGGTGGGCTCGGTCTACGGCATGAACTTCGACGGCATGCCCGAGCTGCACTGGGCGTTCGGCTACCCGTTCGCCCTGGGACTCATGCTGGCGGTGGCCCTCACGCTGTTCGTGCTGTTCAAGCGCGCGGACTGGCTCTAGGCGGGCGGCGCGGGGCCGGC
Organism: Micrococcus sp. R8502A1; assembly: GCF_006704135.1. Taxonomy (NCBI): domain Bacteria; kingdom Bacillati; phylum Actinomycetota; class Actinomycetes; order Micrococcales; family Micrococcaceae; genus Micrococcus; species Micrococcus sp. R8502A1. The sequence continues at coordinate 12,746 of NZ_VIGS01000049.1, read as the reverse complement.
CGAGGCTCAGTCGAGGCCGAGCTCGTCCTTGCCGAACGCGTACAGGTACGGCACCCCCGCCTCCTCGGCCACGCGCTCGGCGGCCCCGGTCGCGCGGTCCACGATCACGGCCACGGCCTGGACGTCGCCGCCCGCGTTGCGCACGCCCTCGACGGCGGTCAGCGCGGAGCCGCCCGTCGTCGAGGTGTCCTCCAGCACGACGACGCGGCGACCGTCCACGCCCGGGCCCTCCACCTGCCGGCCCATGCCGTACGACTTCTGCGCCTTGCGCACCACGAAGGCGTCGAGCGCGCGGCCTGCGGCGCCAGCCTGGTGCATCATCGCGGTGGCCACGGGGTCCGCACCCATGGTCAGCCCGCCCACCGCGTCGCACCCGATCCCGTTCTCCTCGAGCAGGCGCAGCATCACGCGGCCGATCAGCGGGGCGGCCTCGTGGTGCAGGGTGACCCGACGCAGGTCCACGTAGTAGTCCGCCTCCTTGCCGGAGGACAGGGTCACCCGGCCGTGCACCACAGCCAGATCCTGGATGAGCTGCTTGAGCCGCTCGCGGTCCTGCTCGGGCGTGGGGACGGTGGGGGTCTGCGCGTCGGTCATGCCGCCCATGCTAGTGCGGGCCCGACCGCCCCTGCCGCTTCCGTCCCGGACTGGCTAGGCTCAGGCCATGAGCGAGATCCAGCACGACGACGCCGTCCAGCATCCCTCCGGCCTGCCCCTGGCGCACTGGCTCACCCTCACCGAGGGCCTGATCGCGGCGCGCGTGGCCGAGAGCCTCGAGGAGCACGGCCTCACCCGCGCCCAGTGGCAGTTTCTGAACACCCTCACGGTGGCCCCGCAGTCCCGCGCCGAGCTCGAGGCCGGCTTCGAGGAGGAGCAGCGCGGCGCGGTGTCCGGTCAGATCGAGGAGCTGGTCGAGTCCCGCTGGGTGACGGTCGAGGGCGACCTCTACACCCTCACCGCCACGGGCCGCACCGCGGGCGCCCGCGTCGGTGAGGCGGTCGAGGCCCTGCGTGCCGAGGCGACGGCGGACGTCCCGCGGGACCAGATCGACGACGCCGTCCGCGTCCTGCGCCGCATCGCCCGCAACCTGGGGCACCCGGACGCGTGAGCCGTCGTCGCCGACCGACCCTGTCCCCGTGCGCGGGGCCGGTCCTACGCTGACCGGCATGCGTGAACTCCAGCAGCGGATCATCGCCCAGCAGGGCGTCCTCCCCGAGATCGACCCGGCGGCCGAAGTCGAACGGCGCGTGGCCTTCCTCGCCGACTACCTCGCGGCCACGGGCGCGTCCGGCTTCGTCCTGGGCATCTCCGGCGGCGTGGACTCCACGGTGGGTGGCCGGCTGGCCCAGCTCGCCGCCGAGCGTCGCCGCGCCCAGCTCGGCGTCACGGACGCCGTCGCCCTGGGCGGCCCCGGCACCGCCCCGCCGGGTGAGGCGGGGGTGGGCGCCGACGTCGTGCCCTCCCGCGAGAACCCCCGGTTCACCGCCGTGCGCCTGCCCTACAAGGTGCAGCACGACGAGGCGGATGCCCGGGCCGCCATGGACTTCGTGGGCGCGGATCAGGACGTCACCCTGAACATCGCGGAGGCCGTGCAGGGTCTGGCCGCCGCCTTCGCCGAGGCCGTGGGGGAGCCGATCTCGGACTACAACCAGGGCAACGTCAAGGCCCGCATCCGCATGACGGCCCAGTACGCGGTGGCCGGCGCCCACGGGCAGCTGGTGATCGGCACGGACCACGCGGCCGAGGCCATCACCGGCTTCTACACGAAGTTCGGCGACGGCGGCGCGGACGTCCTGCCGCTGGCCGGCCTGAACAAGCGGCAGGTGCGGGCGCTGGGCCGCGAACTCGGCGCCCCCGAGCCCCTGTGGAACAAGGTGCCCACCGCGGACCTGCTGGACGGCACGCCGGGCCAGACGGACGAGGCCGAACTCGGGATGACGTACGAGGACATCGACGACTACCTCGAGGGCAAGGACGTCCCCACCGAGGTCGCGGAGAAGCTCGAGGGCATCTGGCTCCGCAGCCGCCACAAGCGCACCACGCCGGTGACGATCCACGACGACTGGTGGCGCTGAGGCGCCGATCCCACGGTGTCCGCGCCCTTCGATAGCCTGGCCGGGTGAAGATCGCCACCTGGAACGTCAACTCCCTCCGTGCCCGCGCCGACCGCGTCGAGGCCTTCCTCGAGCGCCATGACATCGACGTCCTGGCCATCCAGGAGACCAAGTGCCGGGACGAGAACTTCCCCTGGGAGCTCTTCGAGCGCGCCGGCTACGAGGTGGCGCACAACGGCACCTCGCAGTGGAACGGCGTGGCCATCGCCTCCCGCGTCGGCCTGAGCGACGTGCAGCGCGGCTTCCCCGGCCAGCCGCACTTCGGCAAGGGCGGCGTGGACCCGCAGGAGGAGTCCCGCGCCATCGGGGCGACCGTGGGTGCCGAGGCGGCCGACGGCGTCGCCCCGGTGCGCCTGTGGAGCCTGTACGTGCCCAACGGGCGCGGCCTGGAGAACGAGCACATGGGCTACAAGCTCGAGTGGCTGCGCGTGCTCCAGGAGCACGCGGCCGCTCGCCTCGCCGAGGACCCGGACACCCGGCTCGCCCTGGCCGGCGACTGGAACATCGCTCCGCAGGACGAGGACGTGTGGGACATCGAGCTGTTCCAGCGCGAGGGCTACACGCACGTCTCCCCGGCCGAGCGCGCGGCGTTCCACGCGTTCGAGGACGCCGGGCTGGTGGACGTGGTGCGCCCGCGCCACCCCGGCCCCGGCGTGTACACGTACTGGGACTACACGGGCCTGGCCTTCCCCAAGAAGAAGGGCATGCGCATCGACTTCCAGCTGTGCTCCCCCGCCCTCGCACGGACGGTCACGGACGCCTGGATCGACCGCGAGGAGCGCAAGGGCAAGGGCGCCTCGGACCACGCGCCCGTGGTCGTCGAGCTGGGCTGAACCACGGACGAGCCCGCGATGACCCACGACGACGGCGGCCCGCCCCCGGGTGTCGCGCGCGGCACCGCGCACCTGCGCGTCTTCCAGCCGCTGGCCGCGTTCCCGGACGCGGTCCAGGCGCGGCTGATCGCCGGCGGCCACCGCACCCGTGCCGAGGTCGAGGCCGAGGCGGCCGAACGGGCCCGGCGTCGCCTGGCCCGGCCCGTGGCCGACCCGTTCCCGGAACCCGGTGAGGACGACCTGGTGCGGGTCCTCCAGGACGAGCACCGCTCCGCCTTCTACTGCCCGGACGAGCGGGGCCTGCGCGCCGAGATGGCCGCGGCCATGCTCGAGGAGACGATGCTGCCGCGGCTGCACGAGGCCGCCATCCCGCCGGCGGCGCGCGCCATGAACCGCGGCCGCGCGCTCGTGGCGCTCGAGGACGAGTGGGGCCTCTCCCCCGACCCGGACGCGGCGGGCCAGGACCCGCAGGACGAGGGCGGCGCGCCGGAGCACCACCGCGTGCAGACGCGCACGGCCACGTGGGGTGTGCCGCACGGCTGGCTCACGGTGTTCGACCCCGAGGAGCCGGTGAAGCGCCTCGTGGACGGCGAGCGCACGGCGTACCGGCGCGCCCCGATCGTGGCCGCCCGGGAGCGGGCCGGGCACGCGGCGGCGGTGCTCGCGCGGCACGCCCCGGATGCGGAGCTGATCGGCGAGCTCACGGTGATGGTGGAGTGGCTCGGCGCGTTCCACCCCGACTCGTGGATCGAGCTGGACTACGGCGGCCTCACGCGGCACGTGTGGCCGGACGACTCCGTCTTCGACCTGTGGACGCTCATCGACGCGCTCGAGGAGGGCGACGAGGCGACCGCCGGCGTCGCACAGGAACGACTGAACCGGCGCTGGGCCGCCGTCGGGATGCTGGCCAGGCTGACCTGAGCCGGCCGCCGGCGCACCGGGGTGGGGCCGACCCGGGTGCTCGAGACGCACACCACGCCGCCGACGCCGCTCACGCGGGGCGCGCGCTCCCGCGTCGGGCCTAGGGTGGATCCCATGACCACGCAGCGCCTGAGCACCCCGCCCTCGGAAGCCCGGAACCGGCCCGTCACCCCGTGGTGGGTGGACGCCGTGATCTACCAGGTGTACCCGCGCTCCTTCGCGGACGCGGACGGGGACGGCATGGGCGACCTGCGCGGCGTCACCTCGCGCCTCGACTACCTGGCCCAGCTCGGCGTGGACGCGATCTGGCTCTCGCCCTTCTACCTCTCCCCGCAGCACGACGCCGGCTACGACGTCGCGGACTACCGCGCCGTGGACCCGCGGTTCGGCACGCTCGCGGACGCGGACGAGATGATCGCCGCCGCGCACGAGGCCGGCATCCGCGTGGTCGTGGACCTCGTGCCGAACCACACCTCGTCCGAGCACGCGTGGTTCCAGGCCGCCCTGGCCGCCGCCCCCGGCTCCCCCGAGCGCGCCCGCTACCACTTCGCCGAGGGCCGCGGCGAGCACGGCGAGCTGCCCCCCAACAACTGGGAGTCCACGTTCGGCGGCGGGGCCTGGACCCGTGTGACCGAGGCGGACGGCACCCCGGGCCAGTGGTACCTGCACCTGTTCGACACCACGCAGCCGGACCTGAACTGGGAGAACGAGGAGGTGCGCGAGGAGTTCCGCTCCATCCTGCGGTTCTGGCTGGACCGCGGCGTGGACGGCTTCCGGGTGGACGTGGCCCACGGGCTCATCAAGCAGCCCGGCTACCCGGACGCCGAGCACTCCCGCATGGGCATGGTCACGGACGCGGGCGAGGACGCCGACCCCACGTTCGACCCGGACACCTTCGAGCCGCTCACCCCGTTCATGGACCAGGACCGCGTCCACGAGGTCTACCGGGACTGGCGGCGGGTCCTGGACTCCTACGACCACGAGCCGATGATGGTGGCCGAGGCGTGGGTGGCCCCGCTCTCGCGGATGTTCCGGTACGTCCGCCCCGGCGAGATGCACCAGACCTTCAACTTCACCTACCTCATGGCCGGCTGGGACGCCGCCTCGCTGACCCACGCGATCGACCGGTCCTTCGAGCAGGCCGGCCGGGTCGGCGCCCCGAACACCTGGGTGCTCTCGAACCACGACACGGTGCGCCACGCCTCCCGCTACGGCCTCGCCGACCCGAGCTCCTACCCCGCCGGCATCACGGCCGAGGACGAGCAGCCAGACGAGGCGGTCGGTCGCCGTCGGGCCCGCGCCGCCGCGATGGTGGAGCTGGGCCTGCCCGGCTCCGCGTACATCTACCAGGGCGACGAGCTGGGCCTGCCCGAGCACACCACCCTCGCCGCCGAGCATCGCCAGGACCCGTACTTCTTCCGCACGGACGGCAAGGAGCCCGGCCGCGACGGCTGCCGCATCCCTCTGCCGTGGGCCGCGGACGAGCCGTCCTACGGCTTCTCGACCCCCGCGGACGACGACGGCCCCGCGTCCGCCGCCGAGGGCGTCGCCGCGCCGTGGCTGCCCCAGCCCGCGTCCTTCCGGGCGCTGGCGGCGGACCGGCAGGTCGGCGTCGAGGGCTCCGTGTTCGAGCTGTACCGGCGTCTGCTGCAGATCCGCGGCGAGCTCGACCTGGGCACGGGCACGTTCGCGTGGTCCGAGCACCACGACCCCGCACGCGGGGTGCTGGCGTTCACGGTCACCTCGGGCGGTGGCCGGCACCTGGGCTCGGGCGAGCCGATCCCGGCGCGCACCGTGCTCGTGATGGCGAACCTGTCGACCGATCCCGTCGACCTGCCCGCGGGCCATTCCCGGGCCCTGTTCTCCCTCGAGGAGGCGGAGGCCGTGCAGGACGGGCGGCTCGCGCACGACGCCGCCGCGTGGCTGCTCATGGACTGAGCCCGGCGCGCCCCGGGACCCGCCGGGGCACCCCGGACCTTCCGCGGGGAATCCGCGGTGGGCGAGGTCACATCATCCGGCCCGGCCGGACGAACGCGACGTAACGTCCACGATGACTCGCATCACACCGGACAAAGTGGCATGAACGCTGTGTCACGAGTCACCATGGTGTGTCCTGATCCACCCCCCTTCGAGCGGAGACTTCACGTGAGCACCTCCCCCTTCGGCTCCCGCGTCGCCGAGACCGGCGCGGCCACCGCGGACCGCGGGCAGCTGCACCGCGGCCTGAGCCAGCGGCACATCATGTTCATCGCCCTGGGCACGGCGGTGGGCACCGGCCTCTTCTACGGCTCGGCCGGCGGCATCCAGGCCGCCGGGCCGGGCGTGATCCTGTCCTTCCTCGTCGCGGGCGCCGCCGTGTTCCTCGTGATGCGCGCCCTCGGCGAGATGACGCTCCGGGAGCCCGTCTCCGGGTCCTTCGCCGCCTACGCCTCCCGTTATCTCGGCCCCTTCGCCGGCTACGTGACCGGCTGGACCTTCGTCTTCGAGCTGGCCGTCGTGATCGTCGCGGACACCGCCGCCATCACCACGTACATGGCGTTCTGGTTCCCGGGGGTCCCGGCCTGGGCCTGGGTCGCGGCCACGATCCTCGTGGTCGGCCTGATCAACTTCACGCACGTCGGCAACTTCGGTGAGGCCGAGTTCTGGCTGACGCTCGTGAAGGTCGGGGCCATCGTGGCGATGATCTTCGGCGGTGTGATCCTGCTCTTCACCGGCGCCTCCACCGCGGACGGCACCCAGGCCAGCCTGGCGAACCTCGTGGACCACGGCGGATTCCTGCCGCACGGCATCCTGGGCGTGCTGACCGCGCTCACCATCGTGACGTTCTCCTTCGGCGGCATCGAGACCCTCGGCGTGGCCGCGGGCGAGGCCAAGAACCCGGAGAAGGTGCTGCCCAAGGCCATCAACACGGTGCCGATCCGCATCCTGTTGTTCTACGTGCTGACGATGGCGGTCATCATGGCCCTCGTCCCCTGGAACCAGGTGGACGGCAAGGCCAGCCCGTTCGTGCAGATCTTCGAGGGCCTCGGCGTCCCCTTCGCCCCGCACCTGCTGAACTTCGTGGTGCTCACCGCCGCCGTCTCCGCGATCAACGCCTGCATCTACGCGTCCGGTCGCCTGCTCTACGCGATGGCCCACGACGGCCAGGCACCCCGGGCCTTCACCCACACCAACCGCGGCGGCGTGCCGTGGCTGTCCGTGGCCGTGATGCTGGGCGTGATGGTGCTCGGCGCGGTGCTGATCACCGTGGACCCGAACGCCTTCAGCCTGGTGGCCGGCGTCGCCTCGTTCGCCGTGGTGCTGACCTGGGCCATGATCTTCCTGTCCCACCGCGCCATGCGCAGGCGCGTCGCGGAGCAGGGCGCGGAGCCGTCCCCCTTCCCCATGCCGCTGGGCGGCGTCGGCACCTACCTGGGCCTGGCGTTCGTGGCCACCGTGGTGATCACCATGGCCACCATCCCGGATTCGCGCCAGGCGCTCATCATCGGTCTCGTGTGGGTCGCGGTCCTGACCCTCGCCTGGTTCGTCACGGGCACCCGCACGTCGGCCGCGGCCCACGACCGCACCGGCACCCTGCCGGTGGTCCGCACCCGCCAGTCCCACGAGGACTGACCCCCACGACGACGACGGCCCCTGTCCCGCGCGGGACAGGGGCCGTTCTCGTCGGGGCCGGGAGGGCGCCCGGGGGCGGACGTCAGTGCCCGTGGCGGCGCAGCCGGGTGCGGCGCGGCCCCTCCGAGGCCGGGACGCCGGCGGCCGCATCGGCGATCCGCTGCTGGTGGTCCCGGCTGAGCGAGGCCCACCACTGCGAGGCCGCCACGGGGCCGGCGTCGACCACCTCGTCGTCGTCGGACTCGAGGCCCAGGCGGTCCTTGATGGAGGCCAGCATGGCCTGACGGCGCACCGCCTCCACCCGCGCCACGGAGTAGCCGAGCGAGCGGAACGTGGCCAGGCAGATCAGCAGCATCAGCACGGAGAACGGCAGGCCGATGGTGATGGCCAGGACCTGGATGGCGGACAGGCCGCCGGCGGCCAGCAGGGCCGCGGCCATGAGCGAGGTGGCGATGGCGAAGAAGATCTTCACCGTGGCCTTCGGGTTCACGTCGCCGCCGGTGGCGAGCATGCCCATCACCAGCGAGCCCGAGTCGGCGGAGGTGATGAAGAAGATGCCCGAGAGGATGATGGCGCCGACCACGAGCATCATGCCCGCGGGCAGCTGCTCGAGCACCTGGAAGAGCGCGGTGTTCGAGTCGATGGCGCCGTCCGCGCCCACCACGGAGGTGTACCCGGCCGGGCGGGTGGTCTCGAGGAAGATCGCGGTGCCGCCCAGGATGCCGAACCAGACCACGCAGACCAGGGTGGGCACCAGCAGCACGCCGGCGATGAACTCGCGCACGGTGCGACCGCGCGAGATGCGGGCGATGAAGATGCCGACGAACGGCGTCCAGGACATCCACCAGCCCCAGTAGTACGCGCTCCAGCCGGCCTGCCACGCGTCGCCCTCGGCGCCGTAGAACGCGGAGACGTTGAGCGAGTTCGCGAAGAAGTACTGCATGTAGGAGCCGAGGGACTGCACCATCTCCTTGAGCAGGAACGCGGTGGGCCCCACGATCGCGATGAACAGCAGCAGTCCGGCGGCCAGGATCAGGTTGGTGTTGGACAGCCACTTCATGCCGCGCTCGACACCGGAGACCACGGTGTAGAGCACCACGCAGGTGACCGCGCCGATCATGGCGTACTCGAGCCAGGGGCTGTCCTCGGGCACGATGCCCAGCGCGCGCAGGCCCGCGGACATCTGGGTGACGCCGAGGCCCAGCGAGGTGGCCACGCCGAAGACGGTGCCGATGAGGGCGATGTTGTCGATCAGGTGGCCCCAGCCGCCGCGCACGCGGCGCTCGCCGATCAGCGGCTCGAAGGCCCAGCGCAGCGCGAGGGGACGGCCACGCCGGTGGATGGCCAGCGCGACCGCCACGCCCACCACCGCGTAGATCGCCCAGGGCTGCAGGCCCCAGTGCAGGAACGTGGTGGCCAGCGCCGACTGGGCGGCCTCCGCCTGGGTGGGGTTGGCGGCCGCCACATCGGGCCGCGGATCGGTGAAGTGCATGAGCGGCTCGGTCATGCCGAAGAACACGAGGCCGATGCCCATGCCCGCCGCGAAGAGCAGGGAGAACCAGGACAGCGTGGAGAACTCGGGCTTCTCATCGGGCTTGCCCAGCGTGATCCCGCCCTTGCGGGAGAACGCGAGGTAGCCGCAGAACAGCACGAAGAACAGGGCGACGAGCGCGTACCACCACGAGAAGTTCGTGATGATGGCCTGCTGGACCAGGCCGATGCCCACGGTCATCTGGTCGGGGGCGAGCAGCGTGGCCCCCACGAAGGAGAGCACGATGACCGCGGAGGGCCAGAACACCCACGGCAGCAGGACGCGGTCGCGGGCGGCCGCGGCGGAGGTGGCAGGGGCCACGCCGGCGTCGGGGGCGGTCGCCGAGGACGGATGGTTCCCGGGTTGCTCGGGGATCATGGGCTCGGTCGAGGGCGGTGTCGGATCGCTCATCCTCCCGACCTTACGTGGTCCCGCACGCCGGCTCCCTGCCTGAGACGCGGCCGAGTGGATGGTCTCACCCGGTGGGGTGACCGCACCCACGGCCCCGGCGCGGGCGTCCCCTGGTGAGGCGTGGGCGGCCTCACTAGGGTGTGGGGCACCACGACGACGGCGGCGCCGGACGGGCCCGCCCGCGAGAGGAAGGACCGCACCATGACCGACGTCCCCTTCGAGGACCGCGAGGACGAACGAGAGCTCGAGACGGACCTGCTCGCCGATCCCAACGCCGCCGGCGACCCCGAGCCGGAGGACGGCCGCGATGGCCAGCCCGTGCGCGGCGGCTCGGACGACCCGCAGCACTGGGCCGGGGAGGGACGTGCCCCGGACTCCCTGCGCAATGCGGAGTCCGCCGCCATGCACATCGAGGAGGACGCCCAGGACCGCACGCGTGCGGACGAGGGCGACGTCGAGATCCTGTGACCGCCTCTCAGCGCCGGTCGGGGACGAGGCCGGTGCGCAGGAGGGTGAGTGCCTCGTCCTGCCCGAGGAGCGGCTGACGCATCTCGTCGCGGAGGAAGTCGAGCATCGCCGCGGCCAGCGCCGGCTCTTCGGAGGCGATCGCGTCCGTCGCGATCGCGGCGTGGAAGTCGAGGGCGAACGCGGCCGTGGCGGTCTCGGCGATGCAGCTGTGGGTGGAGACGCCGCACAGCAGGAGCCGATCCACCCCGCGGCCCCGCAGCTCGGCCGCCAGTCCCGTGCCGTGGAAGGCGGAGTCCCGGGTCTTCACGACCTCGACGGCGTCCGGGGCGGCCGCCGCGACCCCGTCGAGCAGAGCCGCCTGCCGGGTGCCCGGGAAGGCGAAGCCCTCGCCGTCGGCCAGCATGTTCAACGTCCACGTGGAGCGGTCCCGCGCGTGCTCGGTCCGCACCAGGAAGACGGGACGGCCGGCCTCGCGCGCGGTCCGGAGCAGTTCCACGACCGCCGCCGTCAGCTCGGCCTGCTGGGCGGCCAGCGCGGGATGCTCGAAGTAGCTGTGCTGGACGTCGATCACCACAAGCGCGGTCTCGCCGCCGGTCGCGCGGGGGGAGGGGCGATCGGGCATCGACCCAGTGTGCCCACCGCGTCGCCGTCTGTCAGCGGCCCGTCGCCCCGGACGACGAAGGCCCCCCGCGTCTGCGGGGGGCCTTCTCGAAGTGGTGGCTCCGACCGGCGTCGATCCGGTGACCTTACGATTTTCAGTCGTACGCTCTACCAACTGAGCTACAGAGCCCGGCGACCTTCGTCACCAGGACCATGCGTCACCGGACTCCTTTTCCGAATGCCGGTGATCGGACGATCCGAGCGACCCTGACGGGACTTGAACCCGCGACCTCCGCCGTGACAGGGCGGCGCGCTAACCAACTGCGCTACAGGGCCATGTTCTGTTGTTCTCGCCGCTTTCGCAACGAGTGGAAACTCTAGCAGAGCCTCCGAGCGTCGTGCAAATCCACGCTCCACGTGCCGTTCCGGCCGCCGAGGGCGGCCGTTCTGCGTACCCCCAACGGGATTCGAACCCGTGTCGCCGCCGTGAAAGGGCGGTGTCCTAGGCCTCTAGACGATAGGGGCAGGTCCGATGTCGAGATTCCCGAGGTGGACCCTGGGAGTCTATGGTGGCCGCACACCCTCCGGCAAGTCCGGCCGCCGGCCGGCCGCCCTCCGCACCGCGGAGCCCCGCACCCCCAGGAGCCGCCGTGGACCACCGCCCGTCGCCCGACCAGCCCGCCGCCACGTGGATGAGCGAGCAGGAGTTCGACGACGCCGTCTCCGCGGCCCTCGCCCGCATCCCGGACGAGCTGGCACGGCTGCTGACGAACGTCGTCGTGGTGGTGGAGGACGAGTACGAGCCGCAGCGCTGGGAGGACCCGGCCACCGAGCTGTTCGGCCTCTACGAGGGCGTGCCGCTGACCGAGCGCGCCGAGTTCGCGTGGCAGATGCCGGACCGGATCGTGGTGTTCCGCGGCCCGCTCACCCGCCACTGCACCTCCCGCGCCGAGCTCGAGGACGAGATCACCGTCACCGTCATGCACGAGGTGGGGCATTTCTTCGGCATCTCCGAGGAGCGCCTCCACGAGCTCGGCTGGGGCTGAGCGCCGGTCAGGACTCCGGCTGGTCCTGGACCGGGCCGAACGAGGCGCGGCGGCTGAGGCGGACGTCCTCGCGGAACGGGACGACGAGCACCGGGCCCTTCGCGTGGTCCGCGACGCCGCGGCTCGTGGAGCCGACGATCGCACCGGCGAAGCCGCCCAGACCGCGCGTGCCCACCACGGTGAGGCGGGCGGTGGCGCTCTGGTCCACCAACACGTCCACGGGGGTGCCGTCCACGAGCTCGGTGAGGACCTCGAGGCCGGGGAACTCGGAGCGGATCCACGCGGCGCCGGCGTCGAGACGCTCGCGCAGCTCCCGCTCTCGGGCCTCCTCGTCCAGGCTGACGGCCAGCCACGCGGCGTTCGCGCCCAGGGGCGGGACGGCGCACACGAGCTTCAGCGGGGCCTGGCGGAGGCGGGCCTCCTCAGCGGCCTCGAGAGCGGCGGCACGGCCCTGCTCGGAACCGTCGACGCCCACCACGACGGCGGTCCTGTCCCCCGCGCGGCTGGCCTCGACCCCGGCGGGGATGATGGCGACCGGGCAGTGCGCGTGGCCGGGCAGCGCGGCGGCCACCGAGCCGAGCAGGCGGCCCATGAAGCCGCCGCGGCCGCGCGCGCCCGAGACGAGCAGGGAGGCCTCGGCGGAGAGCTCCACGAGGACGCCGGCCGCGTCCCCGATCTCCACACGCAGCTCCGGACGCACCCCGTCGGCGTCGAGCTTGCCGGCGACCTCCTCCAGGAGGGCCTGCACGCCCTCGCGGAGACGGGAGTCGTCCAGGACGGCGCCGCCGGCGTCCGCGCCGTAACCCCAGTACGCGGGGATCGAGTAGGCGGTGACGAGGGTCAGCGGCTCGCCGCGCAGGCCGGCCTCGCGCTGGGCCCAGCGGGCGGCGGAGACGGACTGGTCGGAGCCGTCCACACCCACCAGGACGCCGAGCGGTGCGTCCTCACGGCGGGTGGCGGCGGGCTGGGTCTGGGCGGACATGGCGACCTCCTCGAGTCGGACTCGACGGGCCCCGGGCGGACCCGGCCGAGTGCCTCCAGTCTACGCCTCGGGGCCCGGGATGAGTCCCGTGATCCCGGGCGAGACGCCCGCGGGGAAGCCGCGTGGATCCTCCGCGAGCCGGGCCGGGAAGGCGTCCATGCGCAGGGCGCGGGCCAGGCGGTCGCGGGGGTCGGCGCCGGGCCCGCGCCCTGCGCATGGACGCCTTCCCGG
>NZ_VIGS01000048.1:0-17288 GCF_006704135.1 Micrococcus sp. R8502A1 | reverse complement strand
TTGTTTTTTTGTAAAGCGGACAGCGAAATCCGAGGTGTGGTCCCTTCTCGTGGGCTGGGGGTGGTGTAAAGGAGCCGGTTTTTGTTGGGGGAAGGGGGGGTTGTCGGCCCGTTTTCGTTCGGGAAACGGCGCCCGCCCCGCCAAGGGGCGCCGTTTCCCGAACGAAAGTGAGGGGTCAGAGGCTGGTGCCGATGATCATCGGCTCGGGGTGCAGGTCGACGCCGAAGCGTTCGCGCACGCCGTCGCGCACGGTGCGCGCGATCGTCAGGACGTCCTCGGTGCTCGCGTCGCCGCGGTTGGTCATGGCGAGGGTGTGCTTCGTGGACACCGACGCGCGGCCCCCGGCCAGGCCGGTGCCGTCGACTCCGCGGCCGTCCGGACCGCCCTCGCGGGGCCCGACCTCGGGCAGCCCGAAGCCCTTCGCGAAGCCCGCGCGATCGATCAGCCAGGCCGCCGAGAGCTTCACGAGCGGCGTCCCGTCCTCGGCCTCCCCGGCGGCGAACGCCGGGGCGCCCTCGGGCAGGGAGGCCCGCACGGACGCGGGCACGATCGGGTTCGTGAAGTAGCTGCCCGTGGACCACGTGTCCGGGTCCGCCGGGTCGGACACCATCCCCTTGGCGGCCCGCAGGGCCAGCACCTCGCGGCGGACCACCGCGAGCGGGGCATGGGCGCCCTCCTCGACGTCGAGCGCGGCCGCCAGCTGCCCGTAGCGGACCGGCGCCGTCGGCTCGGCGTCGGAGGAGGCGCGACGCAGCCGCAGGTCGATCGAGAGCACGATCCACCGGGGACTCGGCGCGCCGGTCTCCAGCATGGAGCGCTTGATCACGGAGTCGCGGTAGCCGAGGCGCAAATCCGCGGGCGTCAGCTCGACGACGTCCCCCGCCTCCCGGTCCCACGCGCGCAGGGCGACGAGCACCTGCGAGACGTCCGCACCGTACGCGCCGACGTTCTGCACGGGCGTCGCGCCGGCCGAGCCCGGGATGCCCGAGAGCGCCTCGATCCCGCCGAGCCCGTGCGCCACGGTCCATGCGACGACGTCGTCCCACGGATGGCCCGCCGCGACCCGCACGACGACGGCCTCCCCCTCGTGGCCCGCGAGCCGGGCCCCGTCGCCGACGGGCGGCGCCTCACCCTCGCCGGGCACCGGCCCGTCCAGCACCCCGATGCCCTCGAAGGCCAGCCGCACGACGGTGCCGGGGAAGCCGGAGTCCGCCATGAGGGTGTTGGAACCGCCGCCGAGGACGAACAGGGGCTCGCCCGCCGCGTCGGCGGCGCGCACGGCCTCGATCGCCTCAGCCTCGGTGCGCGCGGTGACCCACGCGCGCGCAGGCCCGCCGACGCGGGTGGTGGTGTGGTCCGCCAGCCGCTCGCTCACGCGCTCTCCCCCGCGGGGTCGGCCAGACGGACCACGGCCTGCGCCTTGGTCAGCACGCGCGGCTTCGCCGCGTCCGGGTTGGTGACGTTCAGGTCGATCCGCACGGTCCCGGCGGCCTCGTCCACGGCGCCGACCGTGCCGACGACCTCGAGCGTGGCGCCGGGGACGGGCGCGCCGTCGTCGTCCGTGCGGACCGTGGTGTCCGCGACGGGCACCATGCCGGTGAAGCGGGTCTGGTAGTCGACGACGGCGCCCGGGTCGCCCGCCCAGTCCGAGACGAGCTGCACGGCCGCGCCCATGGTGAGCATCCCGTGGGCGATGACGCCGGGCAGGCCGACGTGCTCGGCGAACGTCGGGGACCAGTGGATCGGGTTGCGGTCGCCGGAGGCACCCGCGTAGGCGACGAGGTCGGCGCGGGTGAACGTGACGGTGCGCGTGCCGACCACCTCGCCCCGGGCGAGGTCGGACAGGCGGGGGGCGGTGCTCATCAGGACTCCTCTCCCCGGACCAGCAGGGTGGACATGACGGTGGAGACGGCCGCGCCGTCCAGATCCGCGATCTCGGTGACGGTGGTGACCATGCGGTTGCCGCCGAGGGCCTTCACGGCCTCGACCCGCACGGTCGCCACGACCTCGTCCCCGGCCACCAGCGGGCGGTGGTGGACGAAGCGCTCGTCCGCGTGGACCACGCGCGAGAAGTCGATGCCCAGCTCGGGATCGGCGACGACGGCGGCCTCGGCGCGCTGGGCGATGACGACGGCGAAGGTCGGGGGGGCGACCAGGTCGGCGTACCCCAGGGCCCGGGCGGCCGCGACGTCGTGGTGCGCGGGATGCTGGGCCTGCACGGCCTCGGCGAAGGCGCGGACCGCCTCCCGGCCGACCTGGAAGGGGGGCGCGGGCGGATAGCTCCGCCCGGCGACGTCGGGGTTCACGCTCAACTCGGGCCTCCTGCGGGACGGTTCTCGGCTGCCGTCCAGCCTAACGGCCGGGGCGCCGCTCCCCCTGCCGGCGGGCGGCCTGGCGGAAGCGCACGAGCTGGGCGGACAGGTGCACGGCGACGCCCGCGCCGAGCACGCCCAGGGCCGCCCCGGAGACGGCGAGGCGCCCGCTGGTGCCGCCGACGACGGCCAGCACGATGCCGACGAGGAACAGCGCGGAGCCGGTCAGCACGAGGGTCCGGTACAGCCGGGAGCCGTGCTCCCACGGGGAGACGAAGCCGCGGGGCGCGGTGGTGCCGCGGGCGGGCTGGCGGGCGGGGCGACGCGTGGACATGCCCGCCAGGCTACCGGGGCGACGGACGGGCCCCGGAACGCGAAAGGACCCGGCCCCTCCGAGGAGGTGACCGGGTCCGTCCGATTCCGTAGCGGCGGGGGGACTCGATCCCCCGACCTCACGATTATGAGTCGTGCGCTCTAACCAGCTGAGCTACGCCGCCACGACACGAGAACGCCCGCACTCACGGTTTTCACGCCGCGAGGGCGGGCTCTCATGTCAGAGCCCCGACCGGGAATCGATCCCGGGACCTCCATCTTACCAAGATGGCGCTCTACCACTGAGCTATCGGGGCAACGAGGTGAGACTCTACCAGGGCCCCGGGGCCGATGCAAAATCGGCCCCGGTCACGGCCTCCGGCGGGGTCGGCACCCCGGCCGGATCAGCGGCGGGCGCCCCGATCCGAGCGCTCCTGGGCGCCCCAGCGGGGCTTGCGGCCGCCGGGGCGTCCCCCGCGGTCGCCGCGGAAGCCGCGGTCGTCCCGGTCCTTGCGGAAGCCGCCACGATCCTCGCGGGAGCCGCGGTCGTCCCGGTCCTTGCGGTACCCGCCGCGCTGGCCGCCGTCGCGGTCCCCGCGGAAGCCTCCGCGCTCGCCGCGGTCCTTGCGGAAGCCGCCGCGGCGCTCACCGCGGTCCTCGCCGTCGCGCTCGGCGCGGGTCGGGCGGCCGGTGTCCTTGCGCAGGCCGAGGCGACGGCCGTTGATCTCGGCGTTGGCCGCGGCCTCGAGCTGGGCCGAGGTCAGGTCTGCCGGCAGCTCGACGAGCGAGTGGTTGCCACGCAGGTCGATCGCGCCGATGGCCGAGGCGGGCAGGCCCACCTCGTTCGCCAGCGCGCCCACGATGTTGCCCGGCCGCACACGGTCCTGGTGGCCGACGGCGATCCAGTACGTCGCGTTGCCGGCCGCGGGCTCCCGGGCCGGGCCACGCGAGCCGCGGCCGTCGCTCGCGCCGCGCTCACGGCCGCCGTCGCGCCCACCCTCGCGACCGCCGTCGCGGTCCTTGCGGCCCCGGCCGCCGCCGGACGGGATCTCCTGTTCGCGGGCCAGCAGCGGGCGGCCGCCCTGGGCCATCATGCCCAGCGCGGCGGCCACACGCGCCGGCTCGACCTCGTGCTCGTCGACGTACGCGGCGACGATCTCACCGAACACCGCCAGCTCCTCCTCCGAGGCGCGCTCGAGGGTGCGGGTGATGCCGTCGGCGAAGCGGCGCTTGCGGGCCGCGTTGACGTCGGCGACGGAGGGCACGGCCATCTCCTCGACCTGCTGGCGGGTGGTCCGCTCGATCTGCTTGAGCAGGAAGCGCTCGCGCGGGGTCATGAAGAGCACGGCGTCGCCCTGCCGGCCGGCGCGGCCGGTGCGGCCGATGCGGTGCACGTAGGACTCCGCGTCCTGCGGGATGTCGTAGTTGACCACGAGCGAGATGCGCTCGACGTCGAGGCCGCGGGCGGCGACGTCGGTGGCTACGAGGATGTCCACGCGGCCGGCCTTCAGGTCCTCCACGGTCTTCTCGCGCTGCTTCTGGGCGACGTCGCCGGAGATGGCCACGGCCTTGAACCCGGCGCGCGTGAGCTTCTGGGCGAGCTCCTCGGTACCGGCACGGGTGCGCACGAAGGCGATGACGCCGTCGTGCTCCTCGGTCTCGAGGATCCGGCTCAGGGCCTCGAACTTCCACTGGTGGCCCACCTGCAGGTAGCGCTGGCGGATGGTGGCCGACGTCGTCGACTGACGGGCGACGGCCACCTCCTCCGGCGCGTTCAGGTACTGGGCGGAGATGCGGCGGATGGCCGGGGGCATGGTGGCGGAGAACAGCGCGGTCTGCTTCGTGTCCGGGGTGGAGGCGAGGATGCGGTCCACCTCCTCCGCGAAGCCCATGCGCAGCATCTCGTCCGCCTCGTCCAGCACGAGGGTCTGCAGGTCGGACAGGTCCAGCGAGCCGCGCTCGAGGTGGTCGATCACGCGGCCCGGCGTGCCGACGACGACCTGCGCGCCCCGGCGCAGTCCGGCCAGCTGCGGTCCGTAGGGGGAGCCGCCGTACACGGCGAGCACGGAGACGTCGTCGAGGTGCTTGGCGTAGCTGTCGAAGGCGTCGGCCACCTGGAGGGCGAGCTCGCGGGTCGGGGCGAGGACGAGCACCTGCGGGGTGTCCGCGCGCCCGTTCACGTCCGTGGTCTCGGCGAGTCGGGACAGCGCCGGCAGCGCGAACGCGCCGGTCTTGCCGGTGCCGGTCTGGGCCAGGCCCACGACGTCGCGGCCGTCCAGCAGCAGCGGGATGGTCGCCTCCTGGATCGGCGAGGGGTGGGTGTAGCCCAGGTCCTCGACGGCGGCCAGCACGCGGGCGTCCAGGCCGAGGTCCAGGAAGGTGGGGCCGGCGGGCTCGGCCGGAGTCTCGGGAACAGCGGGCTCGGCGGCGTCGACCTGCGGGACGGTCCCGGTGGCCTCCTGCTCCGCCTCGGCGAGCTCGGGGGCGACCTCGGCGGTGGTCTGGGGATCGAGGATGTCGGACATGGGTCCTCCTGTGGGGATGCGCGGGCGCACGCCGGAGGACGTCGGTCGCGGGTCGACGTCGTGGGGCGCAGGGGCCAGCTGGGTCAGATGATTCCGTCCACCCGGCAGCCCCCGAGGG
This sequence comes from Micrococcus sp. R8502A1, assembly GCF_006704135.1. Lineage (NCBI taxonomy): Bacteria > Bacillati > Actinomycetota > Actinomycetes > Micrococcales > Micrococcaceae > Micrococcus > Micrococcus sp. R8502A1. The sequence goes on along the minus strand of NZ_VIGS01000048.1, from coordinate 12,021 downwards.
CCACGACGTTCGTGACCCGCACACACATCTGCACAGACATCTGCAGTCCGGCGTGGCACACGCGTCCACGCTCATTCATCACAGGGGGAGAGACCGGATCCGGTCCGCCCAGTCTACGCCACCGGATCCCGGGCCGGGCTGTGCCCTCGGACACCCCGGCCGCGCACCGGCCGGGGCGATAGGCTCGGCAGGTGCCCCAGAACAGCGAAGACCGCCCCCTCGCCCGCGGGCTCGGCCGGGCCGCCGGCCGTGCCGCCCAGTCCTTCCGGGAGAATCAGCGGGCCGACGACGCACGGCTGCGCGCCGAGCGCGCCCGCCTCACCGCCGAGGACGAGGAGCGCCTGGAACGGCGCCGCGCGGACCGCGAGCGCGACCTGGTCGCGCGGGACGCGGCCGAGTCCGATGCCGGCCTCGTCCACCCGCTCCTGAAGGTCGCGCGCCTCTACTGGCTCGCGGTCACCGTGGTGCTGGTCGGCATCGCGGGCGCGTTCCTCTGGAACGGGGCCCGCGCACAGGACAGCGGCGAGCCCGTCATCGATCCGCTCACCGGCATGGAGTCGGTGGGCGTGCTGGGCGGCGCGACGGGGCAGTTCACGATGGGCACCGCCGTCGCCCTGCTGGCCGCGGCGTCCCTGTGGGGCTGGATCGGTCTGCTGCGCCGCCGTCGTTCGGCGATCGGGACCCTGACGTTCATCGCCGTCCTGCTGGCCGCCCCCGCGTTCCTGCGGGCCAACGGCCTGCTGATCATCCTCGCCGTCGTGATGCTCCTGGGCGCCGCGCTCGTCTGGCTGCCGCCCGTGCGCTCGCGCGTGCGGCGCTGAGCCCGCGCGTCCCGCCCCCGCCGCCGGGCGGCGGCGCCGCTCAGTCCTCCACGGGACGGGCGGAGGCGACGACGGGCCGGGCCGTGGCGAGGTCGTACTCCATGACCTGACGGCCGCCGATCCACACGCGCAGGGCCCGCTGCATGACATCGAGCGGGTCGCCGGACCAGAGCACCAGGTCGGCATCCTTGCCCACCTCGAGGGAGCCGATGCGGTCGTCCAGCCCGAGCACGCGCGCGGGATGCAGGGTGATGGCGCGCAGGGCGGTCTCCCGGTCCAGGCCCTCCTTCACCGACAGCGCCGCCTGGTAGACGAGGAAGTCGATGGGCACCACCGGGTGGTCGGTGATGATGCTGATCTCGACGCCGGCCCGCGCCAGACGGCCCGGGTTGCGCATCGAGCGGCCCCGCAGCTCCGGCTTGGACTTGGTGGTGAACAGCGGGCCGATCAGCACCGGCACGCCGCGGGCCGCGAGCTGGTCGGCCAGCGGGTGCGCCTCGGTGCCGTGGTCCAGGACGAGGTCGTAGCCGAACTCGTCGGCCAGGCGCAGGGCGGTGGCGACGTCGTCGGTGCGGTGGCAGTGCTGGCGCCAGGGGATCGTGCGCTCCAGGACGAGGGCGAGGGCGTCGAGGTGGGGGTCGCGGGTGAAGGGCTTGTCCTCGCGCTCGGCCTCCGCGCGGCGGGCCATGTAGCCCTGCGCCCGCAGGAACGCCTCGCGGATCACGAGGGCGGTGCCCAGCCGCGTGGACGGGGTGCGGCCCTTCTCCTTGTAGACGTTCTTGGGGTTCTCGCCGAGGGCGGACTTCACGCCCGAGGGACTGCGCAGCACCATCTCGTCCACGGTGCGTCCGTGGGTGTGCAGCGCCACCGCCTGGCCGCCGATCGGGTTGCCCGAGCCGGGGTTCACGTTCACGGTGGTCACCCCGCCGGCCAGGGCGTCCTTCCAGCCCGGCTCGTTCGGGTCGACGGCGTCGATCGCCCGCACCCCGGCCATCACCGGGTCCGTCATCTCGTTGACGTCCGCGGTCGCACCGACCTCGCCCTCGGCGTGCATGCCGAGGTGGACGTGGGCGTCCACGAAGCCGGGCAGCAGCCAGCGCCCCTCGCAGTCCACCACCTCGGCGCCGTCGGGCGCCTCGACGTCGGGGCCGAGCGCGGTGATGCGGCCGTCCTCGACGAGCAGGGTGCCGTCGAACGGCTCGGCGGCGACGGGGACGACATGGGCGTTGACGAAGGCGGTGAGGGTCATGCCCGTCACACTACGCCGCCGGGTGCTCCCCACCCGTGCGCTAGACCTCTGGCGGACGTCGGCGGGTCAGAGGCTGCCCAGAGCCCGCTCCAGGTCCGCCACGAGGTCCTCGGCGTCCTCGATGCCCACCGACAGGCGCAGCAGGTCGTCCGGCACGGCCAGCTCGGTGCCGGCCACGGAGGCGTGGGTCATCTCCGCCGGGTAGTTCATCAGCGACTCGATGCCGCCCAGGGACTCGGCGAGCTGGAACAGGCGGGTCGACTCGGCCACGCGGCGGGCCGCCGCGGCGCCGCCGGACAGGCGCAGCGAGACCATGCCGCCGAAACCGCGCATCTGGCGCTGCGCGAGGTCATGGCCGGGGTGGTCCGGCAGCCCCGGGTAGAGCACCTGGGAGACCTCGGCGCGGCCGGTGAGCCACTCGGCGACGGCCTGGGCGTTGGCCTGGTGGCGGTCCATGCGCACCCCGAGCGTCTTGAGGCCGCGCGTGGTCAGGTACGCGTCCATGGGCCCGTTCACGGCCCCCGCCGCGAACTGCTGGAACTTCACCTGTTCGGCGAGTGCGGCGTCCGGGATCACGAGCGCCCCGCCGATCACGTCCGAGTGGCCGCCGATGTACTTCGTGGTGGAGTGCACCACCACGTCCGCGCCGAGGGCGATCGGGGACTGCAGGTACGGCGTCGCGAAGGTGTTGTCCACCACGAGCAGGGCGCCGTGCGCGTGGGCCGCCTCGGCGACCGCGGCGACGTCGGAGATCTTCATCATCGGGTTCGACGGGGTCTCCAGCCACACCATGACCGGTCCCGTGGCGGCGGCGCGCTCGACGGCGGCGGCGACCTGCTCGGCGTCCCCCATGTCCACGACGACGTGCTCCACGCCCCACGGGGCGAGCACGCGGGAGATGAGGCGGTAGGAGCCGCCGTACACGTCGTTGCCGAGCACGATCGTCATGCCCGGCCGGCCCGCGCCCATGATCAGCGCGGTCTCCGCGGCCAGGCCGGAGGCGAACGTGAGGCCGGTGGCCCGGGGGGCGCCGGACTCGTCGACGCCGGCCTCGAGCGCGGCCAGCTGCTCCTGCAGCGCGTCCCGGGTGGGGTTGGTGCCGCGGCCGTAGTCGTAGCCGCGCCGCAGCTCGCCGACGGCCGTGGGCGCGTAGGTGCTCGAGAGGTGGATCGGCGGGACGACGGCGCCGAACACCTCGTCCAGGTGCTGGCCCGCGTGCACGGCGCGCGTGCCGAAGCCTCCCCCCTGGGGGTGGGCGGCGGCGTCTTCGGCGCCGGTGTCGGGGGTGGTGGCGTGCGGGTCCTCGTGGACGTTCTGCTCGGTCATCTCGGGAGCCTCCTCGGAGAGATCGGGTCGGGTGGGGCGGGCGCGGCCGGTGCGGCCGGCCTCAGGCGGTGACGTGGGCGAGGACGTCGTGCAGGGTGACGACGCCCTGGACGCGGCCGGCCTCGAGCACCAGCAGCACGGGGTCCTGGGCGAGGCGCCGGGCCACGGCGCGCAGCGGGGTGCGCGCCCCCAGGCAGGGCAGCACGGGGCCCATGACGTCGGCCACGGGGGTCTGCGCGGTGGCCCGCCCCTCAGCGAGGGCGTCCGCGAGCGCGGCGGAGGAGACGGTGCCGCGGACCTCGCCGATCCGCAGGTCGTGCCGGGGCTCGAGGATCACGGGCAGGGCGTCGACGCCGTACCGGTTCATGGTCGCCACGGCGTCCGCCACCGAGGTGGTCGGGGCCGCGGTGACGAGGGTGGGCACGGAGCCCGGGAACAGGTCGGCCTTCTCGGTCAGCAGCTCCCCCGCCGTCGCGGACCAGCGGTCGGCCTCGGCGGGGGCGCCCGCGCGGGTCGCCGGCTCGGCGTCGGCGTGCTCGAGCACCTCGACGGGCGTGCCGGCCCCGCCGGCGGCCCCCGTGGCGCCGTCGTCGTCCATCTGCGGGACCGCCGAGCGGGTGCGCCCGCGCGCCCACGCCGGCAGCACGGTCTCGCGGACGTCGTAGTCGAAGCCGCGCTCGTCCATCCACGGGTCGTTGAAGATCTTGGCGAGGTAGCCGCGGCCCGAGTCGGGCAGCACGATCACCATGACGTCCTCCGGGCCGAGCTCGCGGGCGGCGCGCAGGCCGGCGACGACGGCCAGACCGGAGGAGCCGCCCACGAGCAGGCCCTCCTCGGCGGCGAGGCGGCGGGTCATGGCCAGGGCCTCGGCGTCCTCGACGGCGATGACCTCGTCCGGGACCGCGGGGTCGTAGTTGTCCACCCACATGTCCTCGCCGACACCCTCGACGAAGTAGGGCCGGCCGGCGCCGCCGGAGTACACCGAGCCGCTGGGGTCCGCGCCGATCACGCGGACCGGACCGGACGGGCGGTCCGCCGAGACCTCCTTGAGGTAGCGGCCGGTGCCCGTGATGGTGCCGCCCGTGCCGGCGCCCATCACGACGTGGGTGACGCGGCCGGCCGTGTCCTCCCAGATCTCGGGGCCGGTGGTCTCGTAGTGGGAGGCCGGGGCGGCGGGGTTGAAGAACTGGTTGGGCTGATAGGCCCCGGGGATCTCCCGCACGAGGCGGTCGGCGACCCCGTAGTAGGACTCCTCGGACGTCGGGTCCACGGCGGTGGGCGTGACGACGAGCTCGGCGCCGTACGCGCTGAGCACGTCCCGCTTCTCCTGACCCACCTTGTCCGGGGTGACGAACACGGTGCGGTAGCCCTTGAGCTGCGAGACCAGGGCCAGCCCCACGCCCGTGTTGCCCGAGGTGGGCTCCACGACGGTGCCGCCCGGGCCGAGCAGGCCCTCGCGCTCGGCCTCCTCGATCATCTTCAGCGCGATGCGGTCCTTCACGGAGCCGCCGGGGTTCAGGTACTCGACCTTCACCAGGACGGTGGCCTCGATGCCCTCCGTCACGGAGTGCAGCTTCACGAGCGGGGTGTGCCCGATCAGCTCGAGGACGTTCTCGGCGTACTGCATGGGCTGCGCAGGGGTGGGCGCGGGGGTCTTTTCACTCACGCACCCCACGCTACGCCAGGGGCCGGACGCCGAAGGAGGGCTCCGGACACGCGGGGCAACGCCCGGCGTGCGCGCCGTCACGGCCGACGTCGTCCTGTCCGGGCCCGGGTGTACGGTGCGGGCATGACCGCCCCGGACGCCGAGCGCCGCGTGCGCGTGCCCGTCCCCGTGGACGTCGCGCTCACCCTGCGCCCCCTGCAGCGCGGTGCGGCCGACCCCACGGTCCGCGCCACACCGCAGGGCGTCTGGCTCACTCTGCGCTCCCCCGCCCCGGACGTGGCGTCGGGCGGCCCGGGCCGGCCGACGTCGTTGCTGGTCTCCGGCGTCCGGGAGGCCGCAGGGGGCGGCACCGCGGTGACGGCCCGCGCGTGGGGCGCGGGCGCGAGCGCCGCCGTCGCCGGCGTGGAACGCCTGCTCGGCCTGCACGACGACGGCTGGGACGCCTTCGACGCCCTGCTGCGGCCGGACTCCGGCGCGCCCGCGCTGCCGCCGCACGTGCGCGAGGCGCGGCGGATGCGGGCCGGGCTGCGGCTGCCAGCGGCGGGCGCGCTGTCCCGGCAGCTGCTCACCGCCGTGCTCGAGCAGAAGGTCACCCACGACCAGGCGCGGCACGGCTGGCGCACCCTCGTGCGGCTGGCCGCCCGGATCGACGACGACGGGCCCGCCCCCGGCCCGGTGCCGCCGGGGATGCTGCCGCCGCCGACCCCGGCCGCCGTCCTGCGGATCCCCTCGTGGGACTGGCATGCGCGGGCCTGGGTGCAGCCCTCCCAGTCGCGGACCATGCTGGAGGTCGCCCGGCGGGCCGCGAGCATCGACCGGCTCGGCGACGCGGTCGCCCCCGGGGACACGGCCGGGGTGGCCGCGCTGGCCCGGCGCCTGGAGTCGGTGCCCGGGATCGGGCCGTGGACCACGGCCGAGGCGCTGCAGCGCAGCCACGGGGCGGCGGACCTCGTCTCCGTGGGCGACTACCACCTGGCGCAGTACGTGGGGCAGGTCCTCACGGGACGCCGGACCGACGACGCCGGGATGCTCCGCCTGCTCGCGCCATGGGCCGGGCACCGGCAGCGGGTGGTGCGGATGATCGGGCTCTCCGGAGAGCGCAAGCAGGCGTTCGGGCCCAAGCTCGCCCCGGCCGACCACCGCGCCCACTGACGCGACGCCGGGCCGGCCGAGGCCGTGCCGGCGCGTCCGCGCGACCCCTCCGCTCCTGCACAGGCCGCTGCTCCCGGCGTGTCCTCCCCAGCCCCGGCCGGGTCCGGCCGGCCGCCCGCCCCGGGTTCCTAGCGTGGGCGATGCCGCTCCGACCGGTGCGGCGCCGCCGGGACCCTGATGAGTCCCCACCCGGGAGGAGACCGCCATGACCACCGCCTTCGAGCCCCGCCCGCACACCGCCGCCGCCCCGCGCGAACCCGACCCGCACGGCCCCGGCACGCCCGGCTCCCTGCGTCCGGGCGAGCGCGGCTCCGTGCTCATCGTGACCCGCCACCCCGACCCGGACGAGGCCATGCGGCACGCGATGGCCTGGATCACCGCCTTCGAGGAGGACTGCGGCCTCGTGCTGGACACGGACGAGACCGCGCTCTACGCCGTCGGCCGAGCGGGCGACCTGGGTGAAGCCCTGCGTCGCGGCCCCCTGGTCCACGAGGACGGCAGCCCCGCCGACACCTCCGCGTTCGTGGACGCGGTGCTCGCGGACGGCACGTGGCGCCTGCGCGACGCCGACCCGCGGGCGTGGTCGACCACGTACCGTGCCACGATCCTGGGCGCCGCCCCCGAGGCGGTCTGCACCATCTGGGACGTGTTCCCGCTGCCCGCCGCCTGAGGGTGACGGTCGTCGTCAGCCCGCACCCTGGGCGTGGGCCTGGGCCTGGGCCTGGACGACCTTCGCGCCCTCTTCGCGCAGCTCGACCTTGCGGACCTTGCCGGAGACGGTCATGGGGAAGGCGTCGAGCACGCGGACGTAGGCCGGGATCTTGAAGTGCGCGATCCGGCCCGTGGCGAACTCGCGGACGGCGTCCACGGTGAGCGGCTCGACGCCGTCCTTCATGATCACGCAGGCCATGAGCTGCTCGCCGTACTTCTCGTCCGGCACGCCCACCACCTGGACGTCCTGGATGTCCGGGTGGGTGTAGAGGAACTCCTCCACCTCGCGCGGGGAGATGTTCTCGCCGCCGCGGATCACGAGGTCCTTGATGCGGCCCTCGATGCGCACGGAGCCGTCCTCGTCCATGGAGGCGAGGTCGCCGGAGTGCATCCAGCCGTCGGCGTCCAGCACCTCGGCGGTCTTCTCGGGGGCGTCCCAGTAGCCGAGCATCACGGAGTAGCCGCGGGTGCACAGCTCGCCCGTGGCCCCGCGCGGGACGACCTCACCGGTGGCGGGGTCCACGATCTTCGTCTCCACGTGGGGCATGGTGCGGCCGACGGTCTGGGTGCGCACCTCCAGGGAGTCGTCGCGGCGGGTCATGGTGGACACGGGCGCGGTCTCCGTCATGCCGTAGCAGATGGCGACCTCGGACATGTGGAACCGGTCGATGACCTTCTTCATCACCTCGACGGGGCACGTGGAGCCGGCCATCACGCCGGTGCGCAGCGTCGTCAGGTCCAGCTCGTCCGCCTCGGGCCGGGCGAGCATGGCGATGAACATCGCCGGCACGCCGTACAGGCTCGTCGCGCCGGTGGCGGCCACGGCCCGCAGCGCCGAGACCGGCTCGAAGCTGCGCGCCGGGATGACGGCGAGCGAGCCATGGGAGACGGTGGCGATCACGCCGATCACCATGCCGAAGCAGTGGAAGAACGGCACCGGGATCACCACGGTGTCCTCCTCCGTGTAGCCCAGCAGCTCGCCGATGTGGAAGCCGTTGTTCAGCACGTTGCGATGCGTCAGCGTGACGCCCTTGGGGAAGCCGGTGGTGCCCGAGGTGTACTGCAGGTTCACGGGGTCCGCCGGCCGGGTGGCGGCCTCGCGCGCGGCCAGGTCCTCGTCCGAGACCCGCGCGGCCCCGGCCAGGAAGGCGGCCCACGTGCCCTCGGCCACGGGATCGGCGGCGTGCCGGCCGGCCACGTCACCGTCCTGCACGTGGGCGTAGGCGTCCTCGCCGCTCCCGGCCGGCAGCATGATCAGCTGCCGCAGGTGCGGCGCCGACTCACGGGCCACGGCCCGCGCGGTGGCGGGCGGGTCCATGCGTGCGTCCGCGCAGGCCACCACCAGCCCGCGCATGTCGCACTGCTCGACCACGTACGTCAGCTCGTGGGCGCGGTACGCCGGGTTGAGGTTCACGAGGATGACGCCGGCGCGTGCCGCGCCGTAGAGCAGCGAGACCCACTCGGCGACGTTGGGGCTCCACATCCCGATCCGGTCCCCCGCCTCGTAGCCCGCAGCCATGAGCGCCTTGGCCACCGTCACGGACTCCTCCCGCAGCTGCCCGTAGGTCCAGGTGCGTCCGGTGGCAGGGTCCCCGTCCGGTCCACACTTCAGGAGGGCAGCGCGGTCGGCGAACCGGCGGGCGGTGTCGTCGAGGTTCTGGGCCAGGGTCTGCTCGAGCAGCTCGACGTCGGTCGGTCCCTGGGTGAAGGACTCGGGGGCGGTGGACTCGGTCATCGGGCGCTCCTCGCGGACGGTCGGGCGACGCCGCACGGCGTCACGATGCACGGCCGTGCCGCCGCCGGACCGCGGAGGGCATCGGGTGTGACACGGACCACAGGCAGGCTACGTCGCCTGGCGGGAGGCCGCCACCTCCCGGGGCGGGGACGCGGGGTGTGCCACGGCCCCGGACGGCAGAAGACCCCGGGACCGTACGGTCCCGGGGTCTTCGTTCCGGTGGCAGATACTGGATTCGAACCAGTGAAGGCAGTGCCAGCTGATTTACAGTCAGCCCCCTTTGGCCGCTCGGGAAATCTGCCGTGCCACCCGGCGGCTGCCGGACGTCTCGAGGACGACCGCACCGGTCGGGCGAGAGTCCACTGTACAGCATCTCCGCGCCACGCCGCCAATCGGCCCGGGACCGCGTCCGTCGTCCCCGGTAGGCTGGCCCGCAGAGCGCTCCGCGCGGCCCCGCAGTGGCCGTCGACGACGGGCGCGCCCCGTCCGCAGACCCTGAAGGAGAGCACCCGTGGCCAGCGATTCCACGTTCGACGTCGTCAGCAAGGTGGACAGCCAGGAGGTGTCCAACGCCCTGAACCAGGCGCAGAAGGAGATCGCCCAGCGCTACGACTTCAAGGGCGTCGGCGCCGAGATCGACTTCTCCGGCGAGAAGATCCTCATGAAGGCCTCCTCCGAGGAGCGCGTCAAGGCCGTCAAGGACGTGTTCGAGTCCAAGCTCGTCAAGCGCGGCATCTCCCTCAAGTCCCTCGACGCCGGCGCCCCGTTCGCCTCCGGCAAGGAGTACCGCATCGAGGCGACCATGAAGGAGGGCATCGACCAGCCCACCGCGAAGAAGATCACCAAGCTGATCCGCGACGAGGGCCCCAAGTCCGTCAAGGCCCAGATCCAGGGGGACGAGCTGCGCGTGTCCTCCAAGTCCCGCGACGACCTGCAGTCGGTCATCGCGATGCTCAAGGACTTCGAGGACGCGGACCTGCAGTTCGTGAACTTCCGCTGATCCGCACGCCGTCTCCCCTCCGAGCCCACCAGGAGTCCCCATGCTGTACCTGATCGACCCTCGCGGGGCCGTGTGGTCCGCCGACACCACGATCGGCCGGGCGCGGGCCCGGGCCCGCGTGGACGGCCGCCCGGTCGACGACCTGAAGTTCACCAAGGCCGCCATGCTCCTGACCTTCGAGGACCATGTGGACCTCGCGCTGCGTCACGGCATCGCCGCCCCGCGCGGCCTCCTCCTCGACCACGGGTTCGTGGCCCAGGTGCTCGCCCCCGCGAACCTGAAGGCCCAGCGCGCCAACCAGGACGCGATCGCCGAGCAGCTCGCGGTGGTGGAGCGTCGCACGGAGGACGTCGGATCGCTGCGCTCCCACCGGCACGCGGCCGCCTACGAGGGCGCGGACCAGGATCTGGAGCGCCGCATCAAGAAGGCGGAGGAGGCGGCCCGCGAGACGCTCCAGGCGGCCCCGGACGAGGACCTCGTCCGCCACTGGACGCGCCTGGGCGGCGCGGTGCCGGCCACGCTCCAGGCCGACCGCGACCGCTGACCCGCCGGCCGCCGTCGTCGTGGTGGCTCCCGTGGACGGCGGCTCAGGCTGCCGCGAGCCAGACGTTTCGGCGGTTTCGCGGCCCGATCTGCAGCAGAATCATCTGGCTCACGGGCAGAAACGTCTGGCTCGGCGCTCCTCGGCGGTCGCGGGCTCGCAGCCTCCCGCCACGGAACCCCGCGCCCGCTCAGGGTGTGGGGTTCCGCGCGTCGTAGCGCAGGAAGCCGGGCTCCCACCGCATCAGCGCGGTCACGCCGAGCATGCACAGCACACCGCCGGCCAGCAGGGTCGGCCCCTCCCCCAGGCCCACGGAGGCGCCGCCGGTGAGCAGCTCGCCCAGGCGCGGCCCGCCCGCCGCCACGACGACGAACACGCCCTGCAGCCGGCCGCGCAGGTGGTCCGGGGTCGCGGACTGCAGGATCGAGCCGCGGAAGACGCCGGAGAGCGAATCCGCGGCCCCGCCCACCGCCATGCACAGCGCGGCGAGGGCGAACGCGAGCGTGAGGCGGGGATCGCCGTCGGGCAGGGACTGCGCCCACCACACCACGCCGCCGAACGCGGCCACCGCCGCGCCCCACACGAGGATCGAGACGTACACGCCCCAGCCCTGCGCATGCAGGCGTGTGAACGGCGCGGAGAACAGCCCCGCGAGGAACGCGCCCGCCGCCATCGCGGCCAGCAGCACCCCGACGGCGGCCTCACCGCCGCCGAGCACCACGGCGCCGATGGCGGGCAGCAGGGCGCGCGGGAACGCCGTCGTCATGGCCACGATGTCCGCCAGGAAGGTCATCCGCAGGTTCGGTCGCGAGCCGAGGAAGCGCAGGCCCTCGACCACCGAGGCCAGGCCCCAGCGCGCCCCCGAGGCGGGCGCGGCCTCGCCCCGCTGCGGCGGCAGGGACGGCAGCCGCCACACGGCGTACAGGGCGGCGAGGAAGGTGACGACGTCGATCGAGTAGGTCCACGCGTAGCCGACCGCCGCCACGAGCACGCCGCCCAGCACGGGGCCGACCATCAGGGCCACGGAGAACGTCATCATGTTCAGCGCGTTCGCCGCCGGCACGAGCGGCAGGCCCACGAGCGCGGGGATGATCGCGCCGCGGGTGGGCTGGTTGATGCCGGACGCGCCGGAGTGCAGGGCCACGAGGGCGTACAGCACCGGCACCGACTCGAGCCCGGCCCAGGCCTGCGCGGCGATGCCGACCGTGGTCAGCCACATGACGGCCGACGAGGTCAGTGCGACGCGGCGGCGGTCGTGCCGGTCCGCGATCGCGCCGCCGTACAGGCCCGCGACCACGAGGGGCACGAGCGCGGCGAGGCCGAGCAGGCCCACCGCGAACGAGGAGCCGGTCAGGGCGAACACCTCGAGGGACACCGCCACGAGCGTGAGCTGCGTGCCCACGTACGCGAGCGTGTTGCCGAGCCACAGCCGCCGGTAGGCGGGTGAGACCCGCAGCGGGGTGATGTCGACGAGGAGGCGGGCCACCCCGGAAGCCTAGCGCCGGGGCGGCCAGGGCCCGCCCCGGATCAGACGGTCGGGACGGAGGCCCCGTCGCGGGAGATGCGGGTCATCTCCTCCCGGTCCACGACCTTCACCCGCTCCCGCGCCACCGGACCGGCCTCCGTGGCCCGCGCACCCAGGGACTTCTCATGGTCATCCAGAGCATGCCAACCGGCCCACGTCGTGTACGGCACCTCACGGGACTCGAGCAGCTCGATCACCGACTCCTCGGAGGGCTCCTGGGCCGTCCACAGCCCCGGCTCGTCCTCGATCAGATGCTTGATCGTCTCCAGGGAGTCACCCTTGGTGTGCCCGATCA
>NZ_VIGS01000047.1:0-17524 GCF_006704135.1 Micrococcus sp. R8502A1 | reverse complement strand
CCCTCGTGCGGGGTATGGCCGCCCTGGAGGACGGGGCCCCATTGGTCTGCCTGGGCGTGGGCTCGGGTCTGATCACCGCGATGCTCGAGCTCGAATGGTGAGCGGAAGGAGCCAGAGCCGTGCCCCGGATCCCCGCCGCCCCCGCCGCCCTGCCGCCGGCCGACCGACTGCCCGGCTGGGACCCGGCATGGTCCCGCCTCGTGGAGATCCGCTCCGCCGCGGACCCGGAGGGGACCGTGCGGACGCTGCACGTGGCGGACACCGGTCCCGTGCTCGCGGCGGCCGGGGCCGAGATCGTCGGCACGATCGTGGCGTTGCACGGCAACCCGACCTGGTCCTGGCTGTGGCGGTCCCTGCTCGCGGAGACCGTGCGCCGGGCACGCCGGGGCATGGCCGCGTGGCGCGTCGTGGCGCCGGACCAGCTAGACATGGGCTTCCCCGAGCGCCTCGCGCACGCGGGCTCCCCGTCCGCCGCGTCGATGGGCCGTGCCGGCGACACCTACCGCACGCTGGGCGGCCGCATCGCCGACCTGGACGCCCTGCTGGCGGCTCTCGGGCTGCGCGACCTGGCAGCCACCGGCCACCCGCTGATCACGCTCGGCCACGACTGGGGCGGCGTCGTGTCCCTCGGCTGGGCGGCGCGTCATCCGGAGCTGGTGGCCGGCGTCGCGACCCTGAACACCGCGGTCCACCAGCCCGAGGGGGCGCCGATCCCCGCCCCGCTGCAGGCCGCCCTCGCCGGGCCCGTCCTGCCGGCCTCCACCGTCACCACGGACGCCTTCCTCTCCGTGACGACCTCCCTCGCCACCCCGGCCCTCGACCGCGAGACCCGGGCCGCCTACCACCTGCCCTACGACACGGCGGCCCGACGCGGCGGCGTCGGCGGCTTCGTCGCGGACATCCCGGCCGACCCCGGCCACGGCAGCCATCCCGAACTGCAGCGGGTGGGCGAGGACCTCGCCGCCCTGGGTCGCACCGACGTGCCCGCCCTCATCCTGTGGGGCGCCGACGACCCGGTCTTCCTGGACCGCTACCTCGACGACCTCCGCGACCGCCTGCCCCACGCGCGCGTGCACCGCTACGAGCAGGCGGGGCACCTGCTCGTGGACGACCGCGACATCACCGCGCCCCTGCTGCAGTGGGCCCAGCTGCTGCGCGGCGGCCAGCTCTCCGACCCCGCCTCGGGGCTGCCGGGCCCCGTCCCGCACGCCACCGCCGACGCGGCCGCCGACCCGGGCCTGGAGGTGGACCTCGGGGAGGAGCCCGGAGCCCGCGAGCCCGGCGTGGTCCGACTCTGGGACCACCTCCGCGACTGGGGCGCCCCCGGCTCGGACCACCGCGAGTACACCGCGCTGGTGGACATGGCCGGCGCCCAGGCCGGCCGCTCGCTCGTGGGCACCGCCCGCCGACCCGTGGCGGTCACCTGGGGCGAGCTGCAGGAGATGGTCTCGGCCATCGCCACCGGGCTGTGGGCCGCGGGCATGCGGCCGGGCGACCGGGTCGCCATGCTCGTGCCGCCGGGCCGCGACCTGTCGGCGGCGCTGTACGCCGTGCTGCGCGTGGGCGCCGTCGCCGTGGTGGCGGACCAGGGCCTCGGCGTCAAGGGCATGACCCGGGCGATGAAGTCGGCCCGCCCCCGCTGGATCATCGGTCGCACCCCCGGGCTGACACTCGCCCGCGCCCAGTCCTGGCCGGGCACCCGGATCTCCGTGACCGAGCCGGGCGCCGCCCAGCGCCGCCTGCTCGACGTCTCCGACTCGCTCTACGCGATGGTCGACCGCCACCGGGACCCGGCCGCGGCCGACGCCGTCGACGAGCACGGCACCGTGCTGCCCGAGCCAGCCCTGGACGCGGACGCCGCGGTGCTGTTCACGTCCGGCTCCACGGGCCCGGCCAAGGGCGTCGTGTACACGCACGAGCGGCTGGGCCGCCTCGTGGCGCTGATCTCCCGCACCCTGGGCATCCGCCCGGGCGGCTCCCTGCTGGCCGGCTTCGCCCCGTTCGCGCTGCTCGGACCCGCCCTGGGCGCCGCGTCCGTCTCCCCGGACATGGACGTCACCCAGCCGGCCACCCTCACCGCGCAGAAGCTGGCCGACGCCGCGATCGCCGGGCAGTCGAGCGTGCTGTTCGCCTCCCCCGCCGCCCTGGCGAACGTGGTCGCGACCGCCGACGGCCTCGACGCGCCCCGGCGCGAGGCACTCGACGCCGTGCGCCTCGTGCTCTCGGCCGGCGCCCCCGTGCACCCGCAGCTGATGCGTCAGGTCTCGGACCTCATGCCGAACGCCCGGGTCCACACGCCGTGGGGCATGACCGAGGGGCTGCTGCTCACGGACATCGACGGCGCCGAGGTGCAGCGCCTGCGCACCGCCGACGACGAGGGCGTCTGCGTGGGCTCCGCGCTGCCCACGGTGTCCCTGGCCATCGCGCCGCTGCTCGAGGACGGCAGCGCCGACGACGTCATCCTCGACCCCGCGCGGGGCCACGGCGTCCTCGGCGAGATCGTGGTCAGCGCCCCCCACCTGAAGGACCGCTACGACGCGCTCTGGCACACCGACCAGCAGAGCAAGCGAGACGGGCTGTGGCGGCGCGACGGCCGGGTGTGGCACCGCACCGCCGACGTCGGCCACATCGATGCCGAGGGCCGCGTCTGGCTCGAGGGCCGGCTCCAGCACGTCATCACCACGCCCGAGGGCCCGATCGGTCCGGGCGGGCCCGAGAAGACCGTCGACGCCCTCGGGCCGGTGCGGCGCAGCGCCGTCGTCGGCGTCGGGCCCCGGGGCACGCAGGCCGTGGTCGTCGTCGTGGAGGCGGCCGTGCCGGCCACGCGCCCGGCGCGGCGCCCGGGTCACCACCGCGACGGCCGGCCCAAGCAGGGCCTCGCCCCGACCGCGCTGGCCTCCGCCGTGCGCGCGGCCCTCGAGCCGCTGCCGGTGGCCGCGGTGCTCGTGGCCGATGAGATCCCCACGGACATCCGGCACAACTCCAAGATCGACCGCGCCCGGGTGGCCGACTGGGCGGAGGCCGTGCTCGCCGGCGGGAAGGCGGGTGCGCTGTGAGCGGCTTCGGCTACGACGTCGGCCTCGACGCCGCCGGCATGCCCGACCTCGTCGAGCGCCTCGAGTCCCGCCGCGTCCTGGTGACCGGCGCCTCGGGGCTGCTGGGCGCGGGCGTCGCCCGGGTGCTCGCCGATGCCGGCAACGACGTGACCACCCTGCAGCGGCGTCCCTCGGGCGTGCCCGGTGCGCGGGACGTGCGCGGGTCCGTGACCGACCCGGCCGCCGTCGAGGAGGCCCTGACCGGCGCGGACACCGTGGTGCACGTGGCCGCGAAGGTGTCCGTGTCCGGTCCCGAGCACGAGTACGAGGCCGTGAACGTGGAGGGCACGCGCATCCTGTTGCACGCCGCACAGCGCCACGGCGTGCGACGCTTCGTCCACGTCTCCTCCCCCTCCGTGGCGCACGCCGGCGACTCCATCGTCGGCGAGGGCGCCGGAGCCGCCAGCCCCGAGCACGCGCGCGGACCCTACGCGCGCACGAAGGCGGCCGGCGAGCGACTGGCCCTGGCCGCCGACCGCGACGACTTCCGCGTCCTGGTGCTGCGCCCCCACCTGATGTGGGGGCCCGGGGACCTGCAGCTCACCGACCGGATCGTGCAGCGCGCGCGGGCCGGGCGAATGCCCGTGCTCGGCACGGGCGCTCCCCTGGTCGACACGCTGTACACGGCCAACGCCGTCGAGGCCGTGGTGGCGGCTGTGTCCGCGGCCGACGTGCACCACGGCGAGGCCCTCGTGGTCACCAACGGCGAGCCGCGACCGGTCGGCGAGCTGATCCGCCAGATCGCGCTGGCGGGCGGCGCCGCGGAGCCCGAACGCCGCGTCCCGGCGGGCCTGGCCCGGCGCGCCGGTGCCCTGATCGAGCGGGCGTGGGAGCGGGATCTGTTCGGGCTGCGGTCCCGGGGCGTGGGCTCCGACGACGGCGAGCCGCCGCTGACCGAGTTCCTCGCCGAGCAGCTCTCGACCGCCCACTGGTTCGACCAGCGTCGCACCCGTGAGGTCCTCGCGTGGACGCCGACCGTGAGCATCGACGAGGGCCTGCACCGCGTCGCGGCGTACTACCGCGACCGCTGACGTCCGCCGCGGTCGGAGCAGCCGCCCGCCCAGGGCTTTCGTTCGGGAAACGGCGCGGGTCACGCCGCTTTCGTTCGGGAAACGGCGGCGACTGCGCCGCCGACGCCTCGGTGCCCGCCGTTTCCCGAACGAAAGTGGGGGGTCAGGCGTCGATGCGCTCGCGGTCCAGCTCGTCGGCGTGGGAGACGATGAAGTCCTTGCGGGGGGCCACGGCGGAGCCCATGAGCAGGTCGAAGACCCGCTCGGCGGCCTCCACCTCGGCGATGTTCACGCGGCGGAGCATGCGGTGGCGCGGGTCCATCGTGGTCTCGGCCAGCTGGTCGGCGTCCATCTCGCCCAGGCCCTTGTAGCGCTGGATCGGCTCGCGGTACGAGCGACCCTCCCGCTCCAGGCGGGCGAGCGTCGCGTGCAGCTCCTGCTCCGAGTACGTGTAGATGACCTCGCGTTCCTTCACGCCGCGGGTCACCGCCTCGATCCGGTGCAGCGGCGGGACGGCCGCGTACACGCGCCCGGCCTCGACCATGGGACGCATGTAGCGGAAGAAGAGCGTCAGCAGGAGGGTGCGGATGTGGGCACCGTCCACGTCCGCGTCCGTCATCAGCACGACCTTGCCGTAGCGGGCCGCATCCAGGTCGAAGCTGCGCCCCGCGCCGCCCCCGACGACCTGGATCAGCGCCGCGCACTCGGCATTGGCCAGGATGTCCGAGACGGAGGCCTTCTGCACGTTCAGGATCTTGCCCCGGATCGGCAGCAGGGCCTGGAAGTCGGAGGACCGGGCCAGCTTGGCGGTGCCGAGCGCCGAGTCGCCCTCGACGATGAACAGCTCGGAGGAGGCGACGTCGTTGCTGCGGCAGTCCGCCAGCTTGGCCGGCATCGTCGAGGTCTCCAGGGCGTTCTTGCGCCGCTGGTTCTCCTTGTGGGTGCGCGCGGAGATGCGCGACTTCATCTCCGCGACGACCTTCTCCAGCAGCGTGTGCACCTGCTGCTTCTGGGCGCGGGCCGTGGAGGTGAGGCGGGCGGTCAGCTGCTTCTCCACCACCTGGGAGACGATCCGCCGCACCGCGGAGGTGCCGAGGATCTCCTTGGTCTGTCCCTCGAACTGCGGCTCGGCGAGCCGCACCGTCAGGACGGCGGTCATGCCGGCCAGCACGTCGTCCTTCTCCACCTTGTCCGACCCGGCCTTGAGCCGGCGCGCGTTGGCCTCCACCTGGGCGCGGAACGCCTTCAGCAGTGCCGCCTCGAACCCGGACTGGTGGGTGCCGCCCTTGGGCGTGGCGATGATGTTCACGAAGGACCGGAACACGGTGTCGTAGCCGACGTCCCAGCGCAGGGCGACGTCCACCTCGCACGTGCGCTGCACATCCTGCATGGAGGTGCGCCCGTCCTCGCCGAGCACCGGGACCCGCTCCTTGAAGGTGCCGGAGCCCTGGATCCGCCACACGTCCGTCACCGGGGTGGCGGGCGTGAGGTGCTCCACGAACTCGGAGATGCCGCCGTCGTACTGGAAGACCTCCTCGACCGGGCCGTCGGCGCCGGGCGTGCCGGGTCGGCGGCGCAGGTCCTTGACCGTGATCCGCAGGCCCGGGATCAGGTAGGCGGTCTGGCGCGCCCGCGCCTGGAGCTCCTCGGCGGAGAACGTCGCGTCCTTCACGAAGATCTGCTCGTCCGCCCAGTAGCGCACGCGCGTGCCGGTCTGCCCACGTTTGGCCTTCCCGACGACGTCCAGCGGCGAGGCGTCCGTGGACGGCTCGAACGGGGCGTCCGGCGACGGGCGCGACCCGTCCTGGAAGCGGCCCGGCTCGCCGCGCCGGAACGACATCTGATGGACCTTGCCCCCGCGCAGCACCTGCACGTCCAGGCGCGAGGACAGGGCGTTGACCACCGACGCGCCCACGCCGTGCAGGCCGCCCGAGGCGGCGTAGGAACCGCCGCCGAACTTGCCGCCGGCGTGGAGCTTGGTGAACACCACCTCGACGCCGGACAGACCGGTGCGCGGCTCCACGTCCACGGGGATGCCGCGCCCGTTGTCCTCGACCTCGACGGAGCCGTCCGGATGCAGGGTGATCTCGATCGACTGCCCGAAGCCGGCCAGGGCCTCGTCCACCGAGTTGTCGATGATCTCCCAGAGGCAGTGCATGAGGCCGCGGGAATCGGTGGAGCCGATGTACATGCCCGGCCGCTTGCGGACGGCCTCGAGCCCCTCCAGCACGGAGAGGTGGCGGGCGTTGTACTCGGTGTTCGCGGGCACGGGGCGGGCCTTTCGGTGGACGACGGCGGCCGGTCCAGCCTACTCCGCGGGCCGGACACGCCAGGATCCGAGCCGGACCTCCCGGGCCGCCCGGCCCGGGCGCTTGCGTACGCGGGTGGCGAAACGCGGGTGCGGGGCGGGCGCGCGGGGAAGTTCCCTGCCATCCTTGCTGTTCCATGGGACAAGAGGAGGACCGGCCCGCCCCACCGGCGTCGTCGCCCTCCAGCCCCGAGAGACCCGAGGAGGACACCATGTCCATCACCGCCGTGGCCGAGCCGGCCGCCCTCACCCGTTCCGACCGCTGCGACCGCTGCGGCGCGCAGGCCTACGTCCGCGCCGTGCTGCACTCGGGCGGCGCCCTCCAGTTCTGCGCCCACCACGCCCGCGCCGTCGAGGACGCGCTGCGTCCCCAGGCCGCGCTGTGGCAGGACGAGACGGACCGCCTCACCGCCGGCGCCTGACGCGCCCGGCATGACGAAGGGCCGGACCCCCGCGGGGGTCCGGCCCTTCGTCATGCCGCTGCGACTCAGTCCAGGTAGTCCCGGAGCACCTGCGAGCGGGAGGGGTGACGCAGCTTGGACATGGTCTTCGACTCGATCTGGCGGATGCGCTCTCGTGTCACTCCGTAAACCTTGCCGATCTCGTCCAGCGTCTTGGGCTGGCCGTCGGTCAGGCCAAAGCGCATGGCGACGACACCGGCCTCGCGCTCGGAGAGCGTGTCCAGCACCGAGTGCAGCTGCTCCTGGAGCAGCGTGAAGGAGACGGCGTCCGCGGGCACGACGGCCTCGGAGTCCTCGATCAGGTCGCCGAACTCGGAGTCGCCGTCCTCGCCGAGCGGGGTGTGCAGGGAGATGGGCTCGCGGCCGTACTTCTGCACCTCCACGACCTTCTCCGGGGTCATGTCCAGCTCCTTGGCCAGCTCCTCCGGGGTGGGCTCGCGGCCGAGGTCCTGGAGCATCTGCCGTTGCACGCGGGCCAGCTTGTTGATGACCTCCACCATGTGCACCGGGATGCGGATGGTGCGGGCCTGGTCCGCCATGGCGCGGGTGATGGCCTGACGGATCCACCACGTGGCATACGTGGAGAACTTGAAGCCCTTGGTGTAGTCGAACTTCTCGACGGCGCGGATCAGGCCGAGGTTGCCCTCCTGGATGAGGTCCAGGAACAGCATGCCGCGACCGGTGTAGCGCTTGGCCAGGGAGACCACCAGACGCAGGTTGGCCTCGAGCAGGTGGTTCTTGGCCTTGCGCCCGTCCGCGATGATCAGCTGGATGTCCCGGCGCTCGCGGTAGTCGTCGGAGGCCTCGTGCTGCACGACGTGCTCGGCGTAGAGGCCGGCCTCGATGCGCATGGCCAGGTCCACCTCCTGCTCGGCGTTGAGCAGGGCGACCTTGCCGATCTGCTTCAGGTAGTCCTTCACCGGGTCCGCCGTGGCGCCCGCCACGACCACCTGCTGCACCGGGGCGTCGTCCTCGGAGTCGTCCATGACGAACGCGCCCTTGGACTGGGCCACCTTCTGGCCTGTGGCGGCCGTCGTGCCGGTCACGGCCTCCGCGTCCATCGCCGGACGCTCCGGAGCGTCCGAGCCGTCCGCGTCCTCATCATCAGAGTCTTCGGTGGCGGTCTCGTCCGCCACCACGTCCTCCTCGACGGCGTCCGCGGCCTCGGTGCGCTCGCGCGCCTGGACGAGCTCCTCGTCGTCCTCGGCCTGCTCGGCGGAGGCGGCGGACGCGGTGGCCTTCTTGCCCCCGGTCGTGGCGGTCTTCTTCGCGGCGGTGGTCTTGGCCGTGGCGGTGGTCTTGGCCGCGGTGGGCTTCCGGGTCGCCTTCTTCTTGGCCGTCGGCGTGGCAGCGGTCTTGGTCGCCGCCGACTTCGTCGCGGTCGTCCGCGTCGTGGCGCCCTTGGTCGTGGCGCTCTTCGTGGCTGCCGACTTCTTGGCTGCCGACTTCTTGGCTGCCGTGGAGCGGGTGCGCGTGGTCGTGGCCTCGGAGGCAGTGGTCTCCTTGCCGTCCTGCACACCGCTGGTCGTCGAAGTGGTCACTCGAGGCCTTTCCGTCTCGTCCGCGGCCACCCGCGGATCCTTGCAGTCCATAGACACGTGACCCTGTCAAGTCGCGGCCTCGGACGACCGACGTCGTCCGGGCCCGCCGACTGCAGGGTCCGTGAGTGCCAACGACGGCTGAGACCGATCTATTCCGAACCCGGGAAACGGGCTGCGGTCGGCCGTGCCGTCGTGAAGCCGCATCATTCTCTCATGGGCGGCCACCGTCGGGCCGCCACGCGGTGGCCGGGTCGGTCGCCCAGCCTGCGACGCACCCCGCGGCCACGATGCGTCGCAGGACGGAGACGAACGGGTCGCCGGGACTCAGCGCCGCCGCCGCGGTCAGGTGGGCGTCCGCGTCGGAGCCGTGGCCGCGGGCCCAGCCGACCCACCCGGCCAGTGCCAGGGCCTGAGCCGCCACGGCCGGCGTCGCGACGGGCACGAGCGCGCGCAGCCCCGCCCGCAGGGCGTCCAGCCGGTCCCAGGCCGGCGCCCGGCGCGAGGCCGCGGTGAGGATCCGTTCCTCGTCCCCCGGATCCCCCGTGGCCGCGCCGGACGGCGCGGCGGCATGGAGCAGCAGGCCGTCGCGCCAGGCCGGACGCGTCAGCGGCGAGCCCAGCACGGCCGGTGCGGGCGCGCCGCGGTCACGAGCCGCGCCGGTCAGCACCGACTCCCACTGCGCCAGCCACGCGCGGCGTGCCGCGGGCGCGTCCTGCTCGGGAGGCCGCCACCGCGCGTCGTCGGCCCGGGCCGCCGCGGGACCGCGGCGCGGGACCGGGTCGGGCACTGCTGCACGGTCCCAGACCGAACCGCGGGTCATCAGGTGCAGGGACAGCGGCGCGGCTCGGGGGTCGAGCGGGCCCTCCTCGGCGACGCCGCTCCCCCACCAGGGGCGCGCCCGTCCCCGCGCGCACGTCCAGGCCGCGGTCAGGGGGCGACCCGCGGACGCCAGGGCGTCGTCGAGCGCCGCGGCCCAGCCGGGACGGGCGAGCGTGGCCCGGGCGCCGCCCGGCAGCGCGAGGCAGAGCGTCGCGTCCGCGGCCGCGTCCCGCCGGCACACCTCGGCCACGGCGCAGGCCCAGGCGCCGACGTCGACCTCCTCGTGAGGCAGGTCGACCCGTACCACGGCGCGCAGGCGCCCGTCGCGCAGGGTGAGGAGGACGAGGCTGTCCTCGGGCAACCGCCCGAGGGAGTGGCAGACGTAGGCGAGCAGGTCCTCCGGGCCGCGGGCCGGCAGGACGGGGACGTCGAGTGAGGTGGGGGCTTCCATGCCGCCACCCTGGCCGACCGGGCGCCCGCGGTGGGATCAGTCCCCGTCGCCGGTGGACGGACGGCCGGGTCCGTCCTCCTGTGCAGGAGCGGACCCGCCGCCGGCGTCCCGCGCGGCGAGGTACGCCTCGACGGCGGAGGCGAGTTCGTCCCCGTCGGGCAGGCCCTGCTCGGTCTCCAGCAGCGACCGCTCCTGGTCCTCGGCGTTCTGGTCGTAGTTGCGCTCCAGGCCGGCGATCATCTGCTGGATCTCCCCGGACCCGGAGACCTGGCGCTCCAGCTCGGCCTCGATGTCCCGCGAGGCGTCTCGCAGGTCGTCCGAGGGCAGCATGAGCCCCATGGCGGCCCCCGCGTACTCGAGCGCGGCCACGGCCGCCTGGGGGAAGGACGCCTCGGCCACGTAGTGCGGCACATGGACGGTGTAGCCCGCCGTCGGCAGGTCCGCCTCCTCGGCGCGCAGCTCGAGCATCTGCAGCAGCCCCGCGACGATGTCCGCCTGCGGGCTCCAGGTGGACAGCCCCTCGACGGCGTCGGCGCGGGACCCGTGCGTCGTGACCCCGAGCCGCCGCGTGTGCGGCACGGGCAGCGGGGCCGCGTCGAGGAAGGTGAGCGAGTCCACCTCCCACTCCTGCGCGAGGCCGAGCACGGCCTCCGTCACCGCCTGCCACCGGAAGTCCGGCTCGGGGCCGGACAGCAGCAGGAAGGGGTGGCCGAGCAGGTCCTCGACCAGCTGCACCTCGAGCGCGGGCAGGCGCAGATCACGGTAGCGGTCCCGGTCGAACCGGAGCCGGGGACGCCGGGCGCGGTAGTCGAACATCGAGTCGACGTCGAAGGAGACGACGGTCCGATGGGTCAGGTGCTCGTGCAGCGCGGCCCGCACCTGCCGAGCGACCCGGCCCGCGTCCATGTGCCCGGTCAGGGCCACGAGCATGCCCAGGCCGGGGGGCACGGGCGCCCCCTCATGACGGGTGTACAGCGGCGCGGCGTCCTGCACGTCTCGTTCCCCTTCCGGTGGTCCGTCTGCGGGAGAGTCGTCCCCGCCGCCCGGATGGCGACGGACGCACATCCCTCCCTGTCCTCTGGCGTCAGTCAACCACGGCACGGCACCCTCCTATTCCGCGCCCGCGCGCCCTGGACGAGCGCGCGAGCCCTGTGACTAGGATGACGCGGGACGGCCCGGCTGACCCCGCCGGGCGCATCCCCCACCCTCGGAAGAGAGGCCCGTCCGTGATCACCCTGGACCGCCCGACCCTGACCGCCCGCGCCCTGGAGGACCTGACCGCCTCCGCCCTCGTGGTGGGGGTGGGCACCGGTCCGGACGGCCCCGTGCTCCTGACGGACGCGCTGCCGTCCGAGGCGGCCACCGCCCTCGAGGCCTCGTTCGAGCTGCTGGGCGTGCGGGGCGCCGAGGACGAGGTCCACCGCCTCCCGGGGCTGGGCGGCGTGCCGGTGCCGCTGCTGGTCCTGGCCGGCGTCGGCGGTCTGGACGACGACGGCGAGGCCTCGGACGAGTCCCTGCGCCGCGCCGCTGGGGCTGCCGTGCGCTCCCTGGCCGGCACCGACGCCGTGGCCCTGGCCCTGCCGGCCGACACCCCGGCCCGACTGGCCGCCGTTGCCGAGGGCGCCGTCCTGGGTGCGTACGCCTTCACCGCCCAGAAGTCCGAGCGCGCCCGCGCCGAGGCGGACTCGTCCCGTCCCGTCCGGGAGCTCGAGGTCGTCACCCCGCTCGCCGCCGCGGACGCCGACCCCGTGCTGCGCCGGGCCGCCGTCGTGGGCGACGCGGTCTGCGCCGTGCGCGACCTGGTGAACACGGCCCCCTCGCACCTCTACCCGGCCACGTTCGCGGACGCCGTCGCCGAGGACCTCGCGGACTCGCCCGTGAGCGTGGACGTGTGGGACGAGGACCGCCTGCGCGCCGAGGGCTTCGGCGGCATCCTCGCGATCGGCCAGGGCTCCTCCCGCCCGCCGCGGCTCGTGCGCATCGAGCACGCGCCGGCCGACGCCGCCGCGCACATCGCGCTGGTGGGCAAGGGCATCACCTTCGACACGGGCGGCATCTCGCTGAAGCCCGCCGCCTCGATGATGACGATGAAGTCGGACATGGCCGGCGCCGCCACCGTCTTCGCCGTCGTGCGCGCCGCCGCGGCCCTGGACGTCCCTGTGAAGGTGACCGGCTGGCTGGCGCTGGCCGAGAACATGCCCTCGGGCACCGCCATCCGCCCGTCCGACGTCATCACGATGTACGGCGGCAAGACCGTGGAGGTCATGAACACGGACGCCGAGGGCCGCGTCGTCATGGCCGACGCCCTCGTGGCGGCCACCGACGAGCGCCCCGACGCGGTGCTCGACGTGGCCACCCTCACCGGCGCCCAGCTGGTCGC
The DNA here is from genome assembly GCF_006704135.1 of Micrococcus sp. R8502A1. Lineage (NCBI taxonomy): Bacteria > Bacillati > Actinomycetota > Actinomycetes > Micrococcales > Micrococcaceae > Micrococcus > Micrococcus sp. R8502A1. The sequence goes on along the minus strand of NZ_VIGS01000047.1, from coordinate 5,459 downwards.
CCTCGGCGTGCGCCACACGGGCGTCATGGGTGACGACGCGCTGCGCGACGAGGTCGTCGCCGCGGCCGACGCCGCCGGGGAGCTCGCGTGGGGCATGCCCCTGCCGGAGCAGCTGCGCGCCTCGCTCAATTCGCGCGTCGCGGACATCTCCAACATGGGCGACCGCTTCGGCGGCATGATGACCGCCGCCACCTTCCTGCGAGAATTCGTCGACGCCGGACGGCCGGAGGGCGACGCCGCCGCGCGGACCCCCTGGGCCCACCTCGACATCGCCGGTCCCTCCTTCAACGAGTCGGCCGCGTACGGCTACACCCCGCAGGACGCCACCGGCGTGATGGTGCGGACCCTGGTGGGTCTCATCGAGGGGCGTGCCCGGTAAGGTTGGTCCCGATGTCCACCGCGTCCCCGGCCGCGCGGCCCGCCGCCGACGGCCGGGGGTGGCGGTGACGCACCACCACCACGATCCACCGAACCCAGCACCAAGGAGCAACACCGTGGCCGACAAGGCAACCGCTCAGGAATTCGACGTCCTCGTCCTCGGCGGTGGCTCCGCCGGGTACGCCGCAGCCCTGCGTTCCGTGCAGTACGGCAAGTCCGTCGCCCTCGTGGAGAAGTCCAAGGTCGGCGGCACCTGCCTGCACTGGGGTTGCATCCCCACGAAGGCCTACCTGCACGCCGCCGAGGTGGCCGATGAGACCCGCAACGCCGCCAAGTTCGGCGTCAACGCGACCCTCGAGTCCGTGGACATGGCGAAGGTGCGCGACTACAAGGACGGCATCGTCGCCGGCAAGCACAAGGGCCTGGCCGGCCTGCTGAAGATGCGCAAGGTCCAGGTCATCGAGGGCGAGGGCAAGCTCGTCTCGAAGAACGAGGTCGAGGTCGACGGCACCCGTTACACGGCGGAGAACATCGTGCTGGCCTCCGGCTCCGTGGCCAAGACCATGGGCCTGCCCATCTCCAAGAAGATCATGACCTCCACGGAGGCCCTCGAGCTGGACTACACCCCGAAGTCGGCCATCGTGCTCGGCGGCGGCGTCATCGGCTCCGAGTTCGCGTCCCTGTGGAACTCCTTCGGCGTCGACGTCACCATCATCGAGGGCCTGAAGACCCTGGTCCCCAACGAGGACCCGGCGATCATCAAGGTCCTCGAGCGCGAGTTCAAGAAGAAGGGCATCAAGACCAACCTGGGCACGTTCTTCGACAAGGTCGAGGAGACCGACTCGGGCGTCAAGGTGACCCTCGCGGACGGCAAGGAGTTCGAGGCCGAGGTCTGCCTCGTCGCCGTCGGCCGCGGCCCGAACACCGAGGGCCTCGGCTACGAGGAGCAGGGCGTCAAGATGGACCGCGGCTTCGTCCTCACCGACGAGCGTCTGCACACCGGCGTCGGCAACATCTACGCCGTGGGCGACATCGTCCCCGGTCTGCAGCTGGCGCACCGCGGCTTCCAGCAGGGCATCTTCGTGGCCGAGGAGATCGCCGGCAACAAGCCGATGGTCGTCGAGGACATCAACATCCCGAAGGTCACCTTCACCGAGCCGGAGATCATGTCCGTGGGCTACACCCAGCCCAAGGCGGAGGAGAAGTTCGGCAAGGACAACGTCGAGGTCGCCGAGTACAACCTGGCCGGCAACGGCAAGTCCTCGATCCTCGGCACCGGCGGCATCATCAAGATGATCCGCCAGAAGAACGGCCCGATCGTGGGCGTGCACGGCATCGGCAAGCGCATCGGCGAGCAGATCGGCGAGGCGCAGCTCATCGTGAACTGGGAGGCCTACCCCGAGGACGTCGCCCAGTTCGTGCACGCGCACCCCACGCAGAACGAGGCCCTGGGCGAGGCCGCCATGGCCCTGTTCGGCCACCCGCTGCACAGCTGACCCACCGCACTGACCATCCCGGGTCCGTGCGTCGGGCCCACCTCGCAACCCCGGGTGGGCGCCCCCGGCGCCCACCCCTCATGAGGAGCATCGGAACCATGTCTGAAACCGTGAACCTGCCCGCCCTGGGCGAATCCGTCACCGAGGGCACCGTGACCCGCTGGCTCAAGGCCGTCGGCGACGAGGTCGCCGTCGACGAGCCCCTGGTGGAGGTCTCCACCGACAAGGTCGACACCGAGATCCCGTCCCCCGTGGCCGGCGTGCTCGAGGAGATCCTGGTCGAGGAGGACGACACGGTCGAGGTCGGCGCCCCGCTGGCCACGATCGGCGACGGCTCCGGCGGCGGCTCCGCCGACGCGTCGGAGGACGACGCCGCGGCCGAGGAGCCCGCCGTCGAGGAGGCGCAGCAGGACGACGCCCAGCAGGAGCCCGCAGGCGAGCCGGCTCCGGAGGAGCGCGCCTCCACCGACCAGGGCTCGGACGGGGCCCCGTCGGCCGGCGGCGAGGCCTCCGAGGTCACCCTGCCCGCGCTGGGCGAGTCCGTGACCGAGGGCACCGTGACCCGCTGGCTGAAGTCCGTCGGCGACGAGGTCGAGGTCGACGAGCCGCTGCTCGAGGTCTCCACCGACAAGGTCGACACCGAGATCCCCTCCCCCGTGGCGGGCACCCTCCTGGAGATCCGTGCGGAGGAGGACGACACCGTCGAGGTGGGCGCCGTCCTCGCACTCGTCGGCTCCGGCTCCGCCGGCGGCGGCTCCGCCCCGTCGGAGGGCTCCTCCGGTCAGGACGAGGCGTCCGCCGAGGAGATCGAGGACAAGGCGACCGAGGCCGAGGCCCCCGAGGAGACCGAGGAGGCCGCCGAGGCCGCCGGCGCCGAGAAGTCGGAGAAGACGCCGGAGGCGTCTCCGTCCGAGGAGGCCTCCCGGCGCGAGTCCGCTGAGCGCGACTCCGCGCAGGCCGAGTCCGCCGAGGCGCCCTCCGCCACCGAGCCCGGCCAGGGCTACGTGACCCCGCTGGTGCGCCGCCTGGCCCACCAGAACAACGTGGACCTGTCCACGGTTCGCGGCACGGGCGTCGGCGGCCGCATCCGCAAGCAGGACGTGCTCGCCGCCGCGCTGGCCTCGCAGGCCGCCGCGGGCGGGTCCGAGGCTCCGGCCGAGCAGGCCTCCGAGGCTGCCGCCCCGTCGTCCGCCCCGGCCGCTGCGTCCGCCCCGGCCGCGAGCTCCTCCGTGGACCCCTCGGTCCGCGGCGAGGTGGAGAAGGCGCCGCGCATCCGCCAGGTCATCGCCCAGCGCATGCGCGAGTCCCTCGACCTGTCCGCCCAGCTGACCCAGGTGCACGAGGTGGACGTCACCCGCATCGTGCAGCTGCGCAAGAAGGCCAAGGCCTCCTTCCAGCAGCAGGCCGGCGTGAACCTGACGTACCTGCCGTTCATCACCAAGGCGGTCGCCGAGGCCCTCAAGCAGCACCCCAAGCTGAACGCGTCGTTCTCCGAGGACAACAAGGAGATCACGTACCACGCGTCCGAGGACATCGCGATCGCCGTGGACACGGAGAAGGGGCTGCTGGTGCCCGTCATCAAGGACGCCGGCTCCCTGAACCTGACGGGCCTCGCCCAGAAGATCGCCGACGTGGCCGAGCGCACCCGCACGAACAAGATCTCGCCGGACGAGCTCTCGGGCGGCACGTTCTCGATCACGAACATCGGCTCCGTGGGCGCGCTGTTCGACACGCCGATCATCAACCAGCCGCAGGTCGCGATCCTGGGCATCGGTGCGATCGTCAAGCGCCCCATGGTGGTGACCGACGCGGACGGCAACGACTCGATCGCCATCCGCCACATGATGTACCTGTCCCTGACCTACGACCACCGCCTGGTGGACGGGGCCGACGCGGGCCGCTTCCTGACGACGCTGCGTCAGCGTCTCGAGGGCGGCGAGTTCGCCAACGAGCTGGGTCTCTGACGGAAAGGGAGAAGGACTGTGGATATCCTGCACAGCATCCTGGTGGCCGTGCACATCGTGTCCGCCGCAGCGATCGTGGGCGGTTGGTTCGCGCACTTCCGCAACCCGACCGTCACCACCTCGCAGTGGTGGGGCTCCGTGGGCATGATCGTCTCCGGCGTGGTGCTTTTCGGCCTCGCCATGAGCGGGGAGCCGAACCACATGAAGCTGGGCGTCAAGTTCCTGATCGGCGTCATCGTCTTCGTGGCCGCCCTGATCGGCCGCCGCAAGTCCAACCGCGGGGAGGTCGTGCCCACGGGCCTGGCCCACGCGGTGGGCGGTCTGGGCCTGGTGAACATCCTGGTCGCCGTCCTCTGGCAGTGATCAGCCCAGGCGGCTGACGCCGCACCACGCCGCGGGCCCCGGGGAGCTTCTCCCCGGGGCCCGCGGCGTCCCCCCGTCGGGACCGCCGGCCTCCGGCGCTGGATCCGGGCCCGGGGTCAGCGCGGATCGACGGTCTCGACCCGCCACGTCCGACCCGCCGCGCCGCCGTCCCGCCCCTCGGGGCCCTCTCCGTGGCCGCTGCGCAGGACCAGCACGACCTCCTCGGCCGTCGCCTCCCGATGCGCCGCCACGCGTCCCGCGCGGTCCAGCACGGTGTGGGCCGACGTCCGGAGCACGGCGTCGACACGCAGCGCGTCGTCCCCGGCCCGCCGGGCGGGACCGGCCTGCTCCACCGTCACCTCGAGGCCGGAGAAGGCGAACCCCTCGTCCGTCAGCCGGCGCAGCAGATCCCGGTCGTTCTCCCACGCCGGTCCCCCAGGCACGGCGTAGGCGTCCAGTCGCGCGGGCTCCGGGTCGGTGAGCGCGGCCGTCCGTGCGTGGCCGACCGCGGCCAGCGTTTCGCCCACGTCGACGGCGTCCTCCCCGGCGGCGTCCTCCCCGGGGGCACCCGTGTCCGGCACCCTCGCCGGCGCCCCGCTCTCCCGCGTCCCGTCCGCCGGGCCCGCCGCGTCCACCGCGGTGCCGGCCGGCACCGCGCCCGCCGGCTCCGGCGCCCCCTCCGCTGCCGAGCCCGGAGCCGCCGGCCACCACAGCCCGGCGGTGCCACCGCCCACGGCCAGCGCGGTGGCCAGCCCTGCGGCCAGGAGGACGCCCCGGCGTGGCGCCGACCCACGTCGGCGCGCGAGCGCGCGCCGTCTCGGAGCCGCGCGTCGTCCCCGGCGTCGCCGCGTGGGCCCGGAGCCCGGCAGCACCGTGGGCAGCAGGTGCGCCACCTCGGCGGGGGCGGCCTCTCCCAGCGGGACCGGCTCGGGCCGGGCCGTCGCGTATACGGCTGCGGCGGCCTCCTCCGCGCTCGGCCGCGCCGCCGGGTCCGGGGAGAGCGCCGCATCGAGCAGCAGCGCGAGCTCGGGGGACGCTTCGGGGACCAGGACGGGCAGCGGCGCCCGATGCCCGGCGGCGCCCGGCGCCCGACCGGTGAGCGCGTACCAGCCCAGGGCGGCCCACGCATGGACGTCACTCGGCGACCACGTCGGACGCTGCCGACGAACGCATAAGACTAGGTTGTAGTGGTCGCCGCCCCGATGCAACAAAATATATTTGATACTTCGACCGCTTTTACTCATCCGCAACCGATAGT
>NZ_VIGS01000046.1:0-17716 GCF_006704135.1 Micrococcus sp. R8502A1 | reverse complement strand
AAGGGGCAGCACGAGGGGGGCGGGCTGCCCCCGCCGCCTCCCCTCGTGGACGTGGTGGCTGGCGCTGGCCGCGTGCGTGGCCGGCGTCGTGCTGGTCTACGCCGCCCTGGTGTGGTCCTCCGCCGGCCAGGTGCTCGAGTACCAGGTGTTCCGCGCCGTCGAGGAGCGCTACGCGGACACCGTGCCGGACGTGACCTCCCAGGTGGTGCGGATCCTGCCGCTCGCGTTGGCGGTCGGCATGGCGCTGGCCTCGCTCGGCGCGCTCGCCGTGGCCCGGTGGCGGCGGCGGGGGCTGCTCGCCCTCCTCGTGCTGGCCGGGTCCAACCTCACCACGCAGCTGCTCAAGGCGGCGCTTCCGCGGCCCGAGCACGCCGACGGGGTCCCGTGGTCCGGCGGCAACTCACTGCCCTCGGGCCACATGACGCTCGCGACGGGCGCCGCGGTGGCCGCGCTGCTGCTCGTGCCCGCCCGGTGGCGACCTCTCACCACCGTCCTCGGCGCCGTGGTGAGCTCCTGCACCGGCGCCGTCGCCTACACGGAGGCCTGGCACCGGCCGTCGGACATGGCCGCCGCGGCGCTCGTGTCCGCCGCCTGGGGCCTGCTCGCCGTGCCGTTCGCCCGGTACGACGGCGCACCGCGGCCCGTACCGCGCGGCGCCCGCGGCGTGGAGGCCACGCTCTGGTCCCTGGGCGTCGCGGGCCTGGCGGCCGGGCTGACGCTGCTGGCCCTCACCCTCGACACCCCCGCGACCAGCGGCGCCGGCCCCCACCCGGCGGCCGAGCCGGCCGGGATCCTGCTCAGCGCCTCCCCCGCGGTCCTGCTGTGGGGCGCGCTCGGCACGGCCTTTCGCCGCGGCCGCGCGGACTGACCCCTCCCCGCACGCTCACCGCACCCCCACCACGCGACGAGCCCTGCGATGTGGCGGCCATCCGCGAGGTATGGCCGCCACATCGCAGGGCTCGTCCGGGGTCGGGGCGGGCGGGGATCGTCCGGATCAGATCCGGGCGAGGGCCGCCGTCGGGTCGTGGAGGCAGTCCGCCACGAACGTGAGGAACGCGCTCGCGGTGGCGCCGTCGGTGACGCGGTGGTCGAAGGTCACGGTCATCTCGGTGACCTTGCGGACCACGATCTCCCCGTCCACGACCCACGGGCGGTCGATGATCCGGCCGATGCCGAGCATCCCGGCCTCGGGCACGTTGATGATCGGCGTGGCGCCGTCCGTGCCCAGCGGGCCGTAGTTGTTCAGCGTGAACGTGCCGCGGGTGAGCTCGGCCGGGGCGGCCCTGCCCGCGCGGGCGCGGCTGACGGTGTCGTTGATCGCGGCGGTGAGCTCGTCCGCGGACAGCTTCTCCGCGTGCTCGACGGACGGCACCATGAGGCCGCGGTCGGTCTGCACGGCCAGGCCGAGGTGGACGCCGTCGACCTCCACGATCTCGTCCTGGCCGTCCGCCCCGGCCTCGATGCGCGCGTTCATCACCGGGTACCGGCGCAGGCCGGCCAGGGTGAAGCGGGCAATCAGGCCGAGCAGCGAGGGCGCGTTCTCCGGGTCCTTCGCCTTGAGCGCGGCCCGCAGCTCGAGCAGGGCGGTGACGTCGACGTCCAGCCACGCCGTGACCTCCGGGACCTCGCGGCGCGAGCGGGAGAGCTGGTCCGCGATCACCTTGCGCACCCCCGAGATCGGGGTGCGGGCGACGACGGCCAGGCCGGTCCGCCCGTCCACGGCGCCCGGCTGCGCGGTGGCCGCGGCCGCCGGGGCGGCGGCCGACGGGGCCGGGGTCGGGGCGGTCTGCGGCGCGGAGCCCTCGGCCGCGGCGAGCACGTCGGCGCGGGTGATCAGGCCGTCCGGGCCCGTGCCGGTCAGCGCGGCCACGTCCACGCCCTTCTCGCGGGCGAGCTTGCGGACGATCGGGGAGGTCACGCGCGGGGCGCCGGCCCCGGCCGTGGGGGCCGGTGTCGGGCGGGCGGCGCCGCGGCCGCGCTTGGACGGACGGCTGCGGGAGGTGGCCCTGTGGCCGGAGGTGCCGTAGCCGATGAGCACGGCGCCGGAGGCCTCGTCGTCGGAGCCGGCGACGTCGCCGTCGCCGCCGCGGGCCTTGTCCGGCTTCGGCTGGACGCCGGCCATCTCCTCCTCGCGGTAGCTCAGCGCGCCCGGGCGGGCGGCCTCGGCCGCCGCCGCACCGGTCGACGGCGGGACGGCGAGGGTCTCGGTGCCGGCGACGGGCGCGGAGCCCTCACCGGACTCGCCGGCCGCGCCGATGGTGATCAGCGGGCTGCCGACGTCCATGGTCTCGCCCTCGGCGCCGTGCAGGGTCAGCACGGTGCCGGCGTACGGGCTCGGCACCTCGACGAGGGCCTTGGCGGTCTCGACCTCGACCATGGGCTGGTCGACGGCCACGGTGTCGCCCTCGGCGACGAGCCAGCGGACGATGTCGGCCTCGGTCAGGCCCTCGCCCAGGTCGGGCAGCAGGAAGGTGTTGCTCATGCGCGGGCCTCCTCGGCGTCCAGGTCCCAGTTCAGGTCGTCGATCGCGTCCAGGTCCCAGTTCAGGTCGTCGATCGCGTCCAGGATGCGGTCGATGTTCGGCAGGTGGTGCTCCTCGAGCTTCGGCGCGGGGAACGGGATGTCGAAGCCGGTCACGCGGCCCACGGGCGCCGCCAGCGAGTGGAAGCAGCGCTGCTGGATCCGGGCCACCAGCTCGGAGGCCACGGACGCGAAGCCCTGCGGCTCGGCGACGACGACGGCGCGGCCGGTCTTGGTGACCGAGGCGGTCATCGTGTCCTCGTCCAGCGGGTTCACGGTGCGCAGGTCCACGACCTCCACCGAGAGCCCCTCCTCCGCGGCCGCCTGGGCGGCGGCGAGGCAGGTGGGGACGGAGGGGCCGTAGGAGACGAGGGTGACGTCCGTGCCCTCGCGGACGACGGCGGCGCGGGCCCAGGCCTCGCCGTGCTCCTTCTTGTCCTCGACGCGGGCCCAGCCCTCCTCGAACTCGGCGCGCAGCTGGTCGAGGTCGAGCTCGGCCTTGGTCCAGTACATCTTCTTGGGCTCCATGAAGACCACCGGATCGTCCAGGCGGATGGCCGAGCGCAGCATCATGTACGCGTCCTTCACCGAGGCCGGGGTGTACACCTTCAAGCCCGGGGTGTGCGCGTAGTAGGACTCGGAGGAGTCGCAGTGGTGCTCCACGCCGCCGATGCCGCCGCCGTAGGGGATGCGGATGGTGATCGGCATGGGCGTGGCGCCCTTGGTGCGGTTGCGCATCTTGGCCACGTGCGAGGCGATCTGCTCGAAGGCCGGGTACGCGAACGCGTCGAACTGCATCTCGATCACGGGGCGGGCGCCGCCGAGGGCCATGCCCACGGCCATGCCCGCGATGCCGGACTCGGCCAGCGGGGTGTCGAAGCAGCGCTCCTCGCCGAAGCGCGCGGTCAGCCCGTCCGTGATGCGGAAGACGCCGCCGAGGGTGCCGACGTCCTCGCCGAACACCACCACCATGTCGTCGGCGGCCATCTCGTCGGCCAGCGCCGCGTTGAGCGCGGCGGCGAAGGTCAGGGTCGCCATGCTCAGGCCTCCTGGTTCTCGGAACGGGACAGCTCCTCGGCCAGCTGCGCGCGCTGGGCGGCGAGCTGCGGGGTCTGCACGGAGTAGACGTGGTCGAACAGCTCGAGCGGATCGAGCTCCGTCTCGGCGTTCATGGCGTCACGCAGCTGCTGCGCGACGTCCTCCGCGTCGCGGGCGATCTGGGCCGAGACCTCCTCGGTGAGGGCGCCGGTGGACTCGAGGTAGGCGGTCATGCGGCGCAGCGGGTCGCGCGCCTCCCACTCCTTCACCTCGGCGTCGTCGCGGTAGCGCGAGGGGTCGTCCGTGTTGGTGTGCGCCTGCATGCGGTAGGTGTCCGCCTCCACGAGGAAGGGGCCCTGGCCCTGCCGGCACAGCTCCACGGCGCGGCCCAGCACGGCCAGCAGGGCGCCGAGGTCGTTGCCGTCCACGCGCTCGCCGGCCAGGCCGTAGCCCACGGCCTTGTGGGCCAGGGACGGGGCGGCCGACTGCTTGGCGAACGGCACGGAGATGGCGAACTTGTTGTTCTGCACGAAGAAGATCACCGGCAGCTTGAACACGGCCGCGAAGTTCAGCGCCTCGTGGAAGTCGCCCTCGGAGGTGCCGCCGTCGCCGACCATGGCCAGGCACACGACCTCCTCGCCGCGCAGGCGGGCGGCCTTGGCCATCCCGACGGCGTGCAGCATCTGGGTGGTCAGGGGCGTGGACTGGATGGAGACGTGGTGCTTCTGGGGGTCGTAGCCCTGATGCCAGGTGCCCTGGTAGGCCACCATCACCTCGAGCGGCGGGACGCCGCGGGCGATCACGGCCACGGTGTCGCGGTAGGTCGGGAACAGCCAGTCGTCCTCGCCCAGGCAGACGGCGGCGGCGACCTCGGAGGCCTCCTGGCCATGCGAGGACGGATAGACGGCCATGCGACCCTGGCGCACCAGGGCGTAGGCCTGGTCGTTGACGCGGCGGCCGATGACGAGGTGGCGGTAGGCGGCCAGCAGCTCCTCGTCGGAGGGCAGGGGATACTCGTGGCCGGGCTCGGTGCCCTGCTCCTCCGGGGCCAGCAGAGTGCCGTCCTCGCCGATCAGCTGGATGCGGCGGGCGGCGGGGAGCAGGTACTCCTCGAGGGAGATGCCGAAGGCGGCGCCGGCGTTCGGGCGGGTCTCGGCCTCGTCGGTCCGGACGGCCCCGGGCACGGCGGGGGTGGGGTCACTCATGGCGGGTCCTCTCGATCTGTGGCCTTCAGTGTGCCCAAGAGGATCAATGTGTCGCGCGCTCGCCCGTGATCACGAGACAATCGGGTGCAAACCAGGCACTCCATCGGACGAACTGCTATTGTGACTCGTGCCACGTAGACGGTCCGCCGCCGCGTGGCCGACCCCGTCCGCCCCGCCCCAGGAGGAGCCATGGCCGCCGAGCCGCTGGACCGCGTGGACCGCGCGATCGTCCGCGAACTGACGCAGGACGGGCGGATGTCCGTCGCGGCCCTGGCCGAGCGCGTGCACATCTCCCGCGCGCACTGCTACTCGCGTCTGAACCGCCTGCAGGACGCGGGCGTGATCACAGGCTTCACCGTGCGGGTCGACCCCGTCAAGGTCGGCTTCGGGGCCTCCGCCCACGTGACCATGAAGCTGCGTCAGCACGACTGGCGAGAGCTGCGCGCCACGCTTCTGGCCATCCCCGAGGTCTCCCACGTCTCCCTCGTGGGCGGGAACATGGACGTGATCCTGCTGGTCCGCGCGCGGGACCCCGCCGACCTGCGCCGTGTGATCTTCGACGAACTGCAGACCCTGCCGAGCGTCGTCGACACGCAGACGTACATGGTCTTCGACGACCAGGCCTCCGGGCAGACCATCCCCCCGGACGAGACCGCCGACTGAGCCGACGGTCCGGCGCCCCGGTCAGCGGGGGCGCACGACGACGGGCGGCGGGTCCGCCACAGCCCCCGGCCCGCGCGGCAGCACCGCGGCGAACACGACCGCTCCGACACCGCAGACGACCGCGAGGGAGCCGACGCCGACGGCCAGCCCGGCCGCGGCGGTCGCCCCGGAGAGCAGCAGCGGCCCGGCGAGCATCCCCGCGTCGGACATCGAGCGCCACAGACCGAGGAACGGGGCGCGCGCGTTCGGCGGCGAGTGGTCTGCCCCGAGGGTCATCACGATCCCCGCGCCGAAGCCGTTGCCGATGCCCAGCAGCACCGCCGCCGCCGCGAACGCCGTCGGCTCCAGGGTGAGGCTGATCGCCAGGAACCCCGCCCCCAGCAGGGTCAGGCACGGCACCGCCACGGCGCGCCGGCCGAAGCGGTCCATGAGCCGACCCGAGGGGTAGAAGAGCAGCAGGTCCGCCGCGCCGGCCAGGCCGAAGACGAGCGACGCCGTCGCCGCGTCCAGGCCCAGGTGCGTGGCCCACAGCGGGATGACGGCGTTGCGAGCCGCGCGGGCGGCGGAGACGGCCACGACACCGAAGCCGGCCATGAGCAGCGCCCCCCGCCGGGCGCGCGCCACGTCCAGCAGGCGGGGTCGGCCGGCCGGGGCGGAGTCCTCCCCCGCCGCCGGACCGGACGCCGGCACCGGCAGATCCCGGATCCGCAGGCACAGCAGGGCGCCGACGGCCATGGCCGCGGCGGCCGCGGCGAACGCGCCGTCCAGCCCGAGCGGGGCCTGCGCGGCGGCGCCCAGGAACGGGCCCAGGAAGGTCCCCATCCGCACGGTCCCGCCGAGCGTGGACATCGCGCGGGCCCGGTGCGTGGCCGGCACCGCCACCGCCAGGTACGCCTGGCGGGCCAGGTTGAACCCGGCCCCGGCCATGCCCACGGCGAGCACCGCGGCCAGGAACAGCGCCAACCGCCCCGGCTCGGCCACCCCCGCCGCCGACGGCCCGGAGGACACCCCGGCCGTCGTCGCCCAGGCCAGACCCGCACCGACCGTGCCGAGCCCGGCGGAGACGACCATGGTGACCCGCTCCCCCGCCCGGGCCGCGAGCGCCGAGGCCGGCCCGTTGGCCACGAGCGAGCCGAGCCCCACCAGCAGCACGACGGCGGCCGCCCGCGCCGCGTCCAGGCCGAGGGCCAGCGCCGCCACCGCGAGCGCGGGCGTCATGGCGCCCAGGCCGACGGCGTAGACGGTGGAGGGGGCGTAGATCTGCACGGCGTCGCGCAGCGCCTCCCGGGTGCGGGCGGCGGAGGCGGAGCGGGGACGCATGCCCGCGAGCGTAGCGGGACGGCACGCGCGCGATCGTCGTGGGACCGGGTCACTACGCTGGTGCCATGGCCTCCCGCACCGCCTCTCCACCACCCTCGCCCGCCCCGTCGCCCGCCGCTCCCCGCGGCGCCCTGGACCGGTACTTCCGCATCACCGAGCGCGGCTCGTCGGTGGGCCAGGAGTTCCGCGGCGGCCTCGCCACGTTCCTGGCGATGAGCTACATCGTGGTGCTGAACCCGCTGATCCTGTCCGGGTCCGACTCGGCCGGGAACACCCTGGGCATCCCCGCCGTGGCCGCTGTGACCGCGCTCGTGGCGGGCGTCATGACCATCGTCATGGGCGTGTGGGCGCGGCACCCGTTCGCGGTGGCCGCGGGCCTGGGCGTCTCCGCGTTCGTCTCCATCACCATCGCCACGACGCCGGGACTCACCTGGCCCCAGCTGATGGGCCTCGTCACCCTCGCCGGTCTCGTGATGCTGGTGCTCGTGGTGACCGGCTTCCGCCGTGCCGTGTTCGACGCGGTCCCGGAGGCGCTGAAGTCCGGCATCGTGGTGGGCATCGGCCTGTTCATCGCACTGATCGGCCTCGTCAACGCCGGGTTCGTGCGGCGGCTGCCGGACGCCGCCGACACCACGGTCCCCGTGGGCCTGGGCACGGGCGGCGAGCTCGAGGGCTGGCCCGTGCTGGTCTTCGTCGTCGGGCTGCTGCTGACCGCGGTCCTCGTGATCCGCAAGGTGCGCGGCGCCATCCTGATCGGCATCGTCGTGGCGACGATCCTCGCCAACGTGCTGGAGGCCGTGTTCCACATCGGCCCCTCCGTGGACGCCGACGGGAACGCCGTGCCCACCGGCTGGTCCCTGATCGCCCCCTCCCTGCCCGAGTGGACCGCCCCGGACCTGCACCTGCTCGGCAACGTGGACCTGTTCGGCGCCTTCACCTCCGTGGGCGGGCTGATGGCCTCCCTGCTCGTGTTCGCGATCCTGCTCTCCGTGTTCTTCGACGCGATGGGCGTCTCCGTGGGCCTGGCCCGCGAGGCCGACACCGTGAACCCGGACGGCTCCATCCCCGACCTGAACCGGGTGCTCGCCGCGGACGCACTCGCGGTCACCGTGGGCGGCGGCGCCTCCGGCTCGGCGCACCAGATCTTCGTGGAGTCCGGCACCGGCATCGGCGAGGGCGCCCGGACCGGCCTGGCCTCCGTGTTCACCGGCCTGTTCTTCCTCGCGGCCGTGTTCCTCTCCCCGCTCATCCACCTCGTGCCGTTCGAGGCCGTGGCCCCCGCGCTCGTGGTGGTCGGGTTCATGATGTGCCAGCACGTGGTGCAGATCGACTGGTCCGACCCGGGCGCGGCCTTCCCGGCGTTCCTCACGTTCATCCTCATGCCGTTCACCTACTCGATCGTCAACGGCATCGGCGCCGGCGTGGTGGCCTACGCGGTGATCCGCACCGGCCAGGGCCGCGGCCGCGAGGTGCACCCGCTGCTGTGGTTCGTGGCGCTTGCGTTCGTCGCGTACTTCGGGCTCGGCGTGGTCCGGGCGGCCCTCGGCCTGAACTGACCCGCCACCCCCGACGGCGGCGCACCGGACCGGTGCGCCGCCGTCGTCGTGTGCGGCGCGGGGTGTCGGCCCCGCCCCGCGCGGCGTGATGGGATGGGCCGCATGCCCCAGACCACTTCGCACGCCCCCGTCCCGCCGTCCGTCTCCGCCGAGCCCGTGGCCCGCCGCCACCACGGCCACACGTTCCAGGACGACTTCGAGTGGCTGCGCGGCCGGGAGGAGCCCCGCGTGCTCGAGCACCTGGCCGCCGAGAACGCGTACACCGAGGCCGTGACCGCGGACCAGGCGCCGCTGCGTGAGGCGATCGTCGGCGAGATCAAGGCCCGCACGGTGGAGACGGACCGCTCCGTGCCCGCCCGCCGGGACGGGTGGTGGTACTTCGTGCGCACCCGCGAGGGCGCCGAGTACCCGATCCACTGCCGCGTGCCCGCACGCGACACCGGCGACCTCGAGGCCGACTGGACCCCGCCCGTCATCACCCCGGACGCCGCCCTGCCGGGCGAGCAGGTGATCCTGGACGGCAACGCCGAGGCCGAGGGCCACCCGTTCTTCGCGCTCGGCGGCATGCACATCAGCCCGGACGCCACCCGGGTGGCCTACGCCGTGGACCACACCGGCGACGAGCGCTTCACCCTGCGCGTGCGCGAGATCGCCACGGGCGAGGACCTGCCGGACGCGGTCGAGAACGTGGCCCACGGCGTCCGCTTCGACCGCTCGGGCACCCGCGTGTTCTACACCGTGTGGGACGACTCGTGGCGGCCGTACCAGGTCAGGGCCCACGTGCTCGGCACCGACCCGGCCGAGGACGTGCTCCTGCACGAGGAGGCCGACCCGGGCATGTGGACCGGCTTCGAGGGCGTGGCCGACCGCACCCAGCTGCTGATCGGCGTCGGCAACTCGGAGGTCTCCGAGACCCTCGTGGTCGACCTGCCGGAGGACCCCGCCGCGCCCCTGCCCGCCCCGCGCGTGCTGATCCCCCGCGCGTGGCGGATGCTCGCCGACGTCGAGCCCATCACCGACGCCGACGGCGTCCGCCGGCTGCTCGTGGTCCACGACCGCGCCCTGGACGACGACGGCGCCCCCGTCGCCGCGCCCAACGGGATGCTCTCGGTGGTCGCCGAGGCGGACGTCGCCGACCGCGGCGCCTGGCGCACCGTCGTGCCGCACCGCGAGGACGTGAAGGTCGACGGTGTCATGGTCACCCTGACCCACGCCGCCCTGGCCGTGCGCCGGGAGACGACCCCGCGCGTCGTCGTCGCCGAGCTGGAGGCGGTGCTGGCGGGTGAGGGCGCCGACTGGCGCGAGCCCGCGTTCGACGAGGAGCTCTACGCGTGCCACCTGTCCGCGACGGCGGCCGAGTCCCCGTTCCTGCGGCTGGCCTACACGTCCTGGATCACGCCCGCGCGCGTGCTGGACGTCTCGGCGGCGACAGGCGAGGTGCACCTGCGCCGCGAGACGGAGGTGCCCGGCTACGACCCGGCCGACTACGTGGCCGAGCGCGTGTGGGCGCCGGCCTCCGAGCCGTCGTCGGTGACCGGGGAGGACGTGCGGATCCCCGTCACCGTGATCCGGCACCGCGACGTGAAGCCGGACGGGACGGCCCCGTGCGTGGTGTACGGCTACGGCTCCTACGAGATGTCCATGGACCCCGTGCTGGGTGTGGCCCGGCTGTCCCTGCTGGACCGGGGCGTGGTGTTCGCGGTCGCGCACGTGCGCGGCGGCGGCGAACTGGGCCGGCGCTGGTACGAGGACGGCAAGAAGCTGGCCAAGCGGCACTCCTTCACGGACTTCGTGGACGCCACCCGGCACCTCGTGGACCTCGGCTGGGCGGACCCGGCGCGCGTGGCCTGCATGGGCGGCTCGGCCGGCGGCCTGCTCATGGGCGCGGTGCTGAACCTCGCGCCGGAGCTGTACCGGGCGTGCCTGGCGGTGGTGCCGTTCGTGGACGCGCTCACCACCATCCTCGACCCGGAGCTGCCGCTGTCCGCGCTCGAGTGGGAGGAGTGGGGCAACCCGATCGAGGACGCGGCCGTGTACGAGGCCATGCGCGCCTACACCCCGTACGAGAACGTGCGGGCGGTGGACTACCCGGCGATCGCGGCCGTGACGAGCCTGAACGACACCCGCGTGCTCTACGTGGAGCCGGCCAAGTGGGTGGCCCAGCTGCGGCGGACGGTGACGAGCGACCAGGCCACGCCCCTGGCCGAGGGCGGCGCCCCGATCCTGCTGCGCACCGAGATGGACGGCGGGCACGGCGGCGCGTCCGGCCGGTACCAGGGCTGGGAGGACACCGCGTGGGAGTACGCGTTCCTGCTGACGGCGCTGGGGGCGACGGCGCGGATCGACTGAGCCTGGGTGGGTCCTCCGTCAGCCCGCGAGCCAGTCGATTCGGCGGTGCACCGCGCGCGAACCAGAGAGTACTGCTGTCAGAACGGCCCTGTGACGACCGAATTGTCTGGCTCGCGGAGGAGGCGGGCGGCTCGCCCCCGCCTCGCCCGGCGGGCCTAGACTCGGGTCCCATGAGCACCCCGCAGCCCGACGCCGCCCGCCCCGACCGCGACCGCCTGCCCGAGCAGGTCTCCGACCTCTTCGACCCCACGCGCTGGCGTGTGGTCGAGGGCTTCGACTTCGAGGACCTGACCTACCACCGCCAGGTGGAGCGCGACGCCGACGGCCGCTGGGTGCGCGACCTGCCCACGGTGCGCATCGCCTTCGACCGCCCCGAGGTCCGCAACGCGTTCCGGCCCGGCACCGTGGACGAGCTCTACCGCGCTCTCGACCACGCCCGCATGACCCCGGACGTGGGCACGGTGCTGCTCACCGGCAACGGCCCCTCCCCCAAGGACGGCGGCCACGCGTTCTGCTCCGGCGGGGACCAGCGCATCCGCGGCCGCGACGGCTACCGCTACGCCGAGGGGGAGACGGCCGAGACCATCGACCCGGCCCGCGCCGGACGCCTCCACATCCTCGAGGTCCAGCGCCTGATGCGCACCTCCCCCAAGGCGATCATCGCCGTCGTGAACGGCTGGGCGGCCGGCGGCGGCCACTCGCTGCACGTGGTCGCGGACCTCACCCTCGCCTCCCGCGAGCACGGGAAGTTCAAGCAGACGGACGCCACCGTGGGCTCCTTCGACGCCGGCTACGGCTCGGCCCTGCTCGCCCGGCAGGTGGGCCAGAAGCGCGCCCGCGAGATCTTCTTCACCGCCCGCGAGTACTCGGCCGAGGAGATGGTGGCCATGGGCGCGGTGAACGAGGCCGTGGACCACGAGCGCCTCGAGGAGGTCGCCCTCGAGTACGCCGCGGACATCAACCGTCAGTCCCCGCAGGCCCTGCGCATGCTCAAGTTCGCGTTCAACCTTCCCGACGACGGCATGGCCGGCCAGCAGGTCTTCGCCGGCGAGGCCACGCGCATGGCCTACATGACGGACGAGGCCGTAGAGGGCCGGGACGCGTTCCTGCAGAAGCGCGACCCGGACTGGTCCGCCTTCCCGTACCACTTCTGACCGACCACCACGGCAGGACGGAGACCCGCCCATGCTCGCGCTGCTCAACGACCAGCCCATCCTCGTCCTCATGGCCACCGTCGCCCTGGGCGCCGCCGTCGGCACCATCCCCCTGGGCAAGATCCGCCTCGGCGCCTCGGGAGCACTGTTCGTGGGCCTGCTCGTCGGGGCGGTGCTGCCCGACGTCGGCGACCGGCTGGCCCTGTTCCAGAGCTTCGGCCTGGCCCTGTTCGCCTACCTGATCGGGCTCGGCGCCGGCAAGGTGTTCTTCCGGGACCTGCGCCGCAACCTGCCCCTGATGCTGGCCGCCGTCGTCGTGGTGATCCTCACCGCCTTCACGGTGCACCCGCTGGCCGCGCTGCTCAACCTGGACCTGCCGACGGCGATCGGCGTGTGGACGGGTTCGCTCACCGCGACGCCGGCGATGGCGCTGGCGAACCAGCTCACCGGCGGGCAGGCCCCGGCCGTGGGCTACGGGCTGTCCTACCTGGTGGGCGTGGTCGGCACCATCATCGCGATCACCCTGCTTGCCGCCCGCCCGTGGAGCAGTTCCCCGCGCGATCCGGCGCCGGTGACCGACGGCAAGCTGCGCTTCACCGCCGCGGTCGCCACCTCCGCCCTCGCCGTGCGGGAGATCCCCGGGATCTCCGAGGGGCTGGTGCGCGTCGTGGCGCTGCGCCACGGCGGCGTGGCCCGGATCGCCGGCTCGGCCGACCGGATCGAACCCGGGGACGAGGTCGTCCTGGACGGCACGGAGAAGAACATCGACGCGGCCGTGCAGGCCTTCGGCCGCCGCACCGACGCCGACCCGGCGCAGGTGATGAACCCGCTGCAGACCTCCATGGTCATCGTCACGGCCCGCGCCCTGGCCGATCGCCGCCTGGGCACGCTGTCCCTGCGCGAGCGCTTCGGCACCGACGTCGCCCGGCTGCGGCGCGACGACGTCGAGTCGCTGCCCACCCCCCAGACCGAGCTCAAGGTCGGCGATCGGGTGCTCATCGTGACCACCGCGCCGCGGATGGAGGCGGTGCGCGACTTCTTCGGCAACTCGACGCGCGGGCTCTCGGACCTGGACTGGATCTCCCTGGGCACGGGCATGGCGCTGGGCTACCTGCTGGGCATGGTGACGATCCCGCTTCCGGGCGGGGCCTCCTTCTCCCTCGGCCCGGCGGCCGGGTGCATCCTCGTCGGCCTCGCCCTCGGTGCGATCGGCCGAACGGGACCCACGGTGTGGGAGCCGTCCACGGAGATCGCGCTGACGCTGCGGCAGTTCGGCCTCATGCTCTTCCTGGGCGTGGTGGGCCTGGCCGCCGGCCCGGCGTTCATCGAGACGGTGTTCACCCGGGTCGGCGGGCTGGCCATCCTGATGTCCGCCGTGCTCACCGCGCTGACCGCGGCCCTGCTCATCGCCGCGGCACGGCTGCTGGGGCAGTCCGTGGATCGCACCTTCGGGGCGTTGGCGGGCATCACGGGCCAGCCGGCGATCCTGGACTACGCGCTCTCCCGGTCCACCGACGCCCGCGTGACCGAGGGGTACGCCCAGCTGTTCGCACTGATCATGGTGGTCAAGATCGCCACCGTGCCGTTCCTGCTCTGACCGGCCGGGCGGATCCGATCCGCGGGGCGGATCCGTCCGACCGCCGGGCCTCCTACACTCGGGGCCATGCCCGCCACCGCCGACGCCCTCGCTCGCGCCACGGACGCCCTCGCCGCGGCCTTCGACGGCGGCGCCCCCGTCGAGCTGACCGCCGACGGCGCCGCGCTCCCCCGGCCCGAGGCCCGCGACCCGCGCCGCTGCGGGGACCCGGACGCCGTCGCCGTGGTGCGCACCTCCGGGTCCACGGGCACGCCGAAGCAGATCGTCCTGACCGGCGCGGCCCTGCGCGCCTCGGCCGCGGCCACGGCCCGGCGGCTCGGCGGTGAGGGGGCGTGGCTGCTGGCCCTCGGCGTGCACTACGTGGCCGGGCTCGCCGTGCTCTCCCGCTCGATCGCGGCCGGGACCGCGCCCGTGGCCCTGCCACCGGGCCCGTTCACGCCCGCGGCGTTCGCCGCCGGGGCGGCCGCCCTGCCCGATGACGCCGGCCCCCGGCTCGTCTCGCTCGTCCCCACCCAGCTCGCCCGCCTCCTCGCGGCCGACGCCGACCCGGCCGGGCGGGCGGCCCTGCGCTCCTTCGACCGCGTGCTCGTGGGCGGCGCCCGGCTCGATCCCGCGCTGCGGGCCGCGGCCGAGGCGGCGGGGGTGCGTCTCACCGCCACCTACGGCATGGCCGAGACGTGCGGCGGCTGCGTCTACGACGGCGTGCCGCTGCCCGGCGTCGCCGTCGTGGTGGCCCCGGAGGACCCCGGCGCCCCGCCGCGCGTGCGCCTGGCCGGGCCCATGGTGGCGGCCGGCTACCTCGACGACCCCGCCCGCACCGCCGCACACTTCGTCACCGCCGCGGACGGCGCCCGCGCCTTCCTGACCGAGGACACGGGCGTGCTCTCCCCCACCGACGACGGCGGCGTGCGGCTGGCCGTGACCGGTCGCCTGGACGACGTGGTCATCACGGGCGGGGTGAAGGTGTCCGCGGCGGCGGTGACCGCGGTGCTCGAGGCGCACCCGGGCGTCGCGGCGGCCCACGTGGCCGGCGTGCCGGATTCCGAGTGGGGCGCCCGGCTGTGCGCCGCCGTCGTGCCCGCCCACCCGACCGCGGCCCCCGACGAGGCCGTCCTGCGCGCCCACGTGCGCGAGGCGCTGGGTGCGGCCGCGGTGCCCAAGACGTGGCTCCTCCTCGACGCCCTGCCGCTGCTCTCCACCGGCAAGACCGACCGGCAGGCCCTGGCCGCCCGGTTCACCGCCGGCTGAGCGCCGCCCCGCCCGCGTGGGAGAATGACCCGGGCCCGACCGACGTCGGGCCCCGGCCGCGCGCCGCCGTCGACCCGGCCCGCCGCGCGCCGCTGCCCACCCCGCTCCCCAGGAGGAACCCCCGCCCATGGCCGCCACGCTCTCCCAGTGGGTCGCCGCCGCGCGCCTGCGCACGCTGCCCATGGCGATCGCCCCCGTGATCGTCGGTTCGGCCGCCGCCGCGGAGCTCGGCTCCTTTCACCTCGGCGCGGCGCTGCTGGCCCTCGTGGTGTCGCTCGCGCTGCAGATCGGCGTGAACTACGCCAACGACTACTCGGACGGGATCCGCGGCACCGACGACGAGCGCGTCGGCCCCTTCCGGCTCACCGTCTCCGGGCTCGTGCCCGCGGTCCAGGTGAAGCAGGCGGCCTTCGCGTTCTTCGGCCTCGCCGGGCTGGCCGGCCTGGGGCTCATCCTGCTCTCGGGGCACTGGTGGTTCCTGCTGGTCGGCGTCGCCTGCGTGCTGGCCGCGTGGTTCTACACCGGCGGGAAGCGGCCGTACGGATACCTCGGCCTCGGTGAGGTGTTCGTGTTCGTGTTCTTCGGGCTGGTGGCCGTCCTCGGCACCACGTACACCCAGGCCGACGCCGTCAGCGGCCTGGCCTGGGCCGGCGCGATCGGCTGCGGGCTGATCTCCACGGCCCTGCTCATGGTCAACAACATCCGGGACATCCCCACGGACCGCGAGGTCGGGAAGATGACGCTGGCCGCCCGCCTGGGCGACGGACCCGCGCGGGCGTCCTACGGCGTCATGCTGGCCGTCGCCCTGCTGCTGCCGCTGTTCTGGGTGGCGGTGCACCCGGGACTGCTGCTCGTGCCGATCGGCGGCCTGCTCGCGATCCGGCCGATCCGCACGGTGCTGCGCGCCGACGACCGCCGGGCGCTGATCCCGGTGCTGCGCGCGACCGGCGTGATCGGGATCGTCTACGCGATCACGTTCACCCTCGGCGCGCTGCTCTGAGCCGCACGGGATGACGGCGGCGGCGGCGGCATCCGCCCCGTCGCCCTGCGGGGCTCACTCGCGGAACCGGCCCTCGGTGTAGGCGTCCTCGGCGTCCGCGTCGGCGGTCTCGGTGCGGCCCCGGCGGCCCGGGCGGCCCTCCCACGCGGCGGACAGGTCCTCGGTGGCCCCCGTGCGCAGGCGGCCGAGGAAGAGGTAGCTGACCGCGAACGTCAGGATCGTGGCCGCGATCACCCCGAAGATCATCCCGAGGTCCATCACGTAGTAGAACAGCGCCCACAGGGCGACGAAGACGACCACGCGGACCAGACCGTAGAAGAAGATGCGCACCGGTCCATCCTACGAGGACGGACGCCCCGCCCGCCGACCCCCCCAGCCCGCGCCTAGACTGGCGGGATGGGCCGCTTCATCATCCCCGCCGCGATCATCCTCGCGGGTCTGACCCTCTACGCGCTGTTCGAGGCGCTGCTGACCCCCGCCCGCGAGGTGCGCAGCCTGCCGAAGGCGGCGTGGGTGGCGGTCATCGTGCTGGTGCCGCTCGTGGGGCCGCTGCTGTGGCTGCTGCTCGGGCGCGCTCGCCCGGCCGGCGCGGGCGGCCGCCCCGCGCCCCGACCCACCGGGGCCCCGGACGACGACGAGGCGTTCCTGCGCAGCCTGCGCGTGCAGCGCCGCCAGGTCGCCCGCGAGCAGGACCTGGACCGCCGCGAGGCCGAGCTGCGCGCCCGCGAGGAGGAGCTGCGCCGTCGTCGGGAGCAGGGCGACGACGACGCCGACCCGGACGGCGACGGCCCGCGCGCCTGAGGGGCCCCGCCGGACTCAGCCGGGCAGACCCGCGTACGAGTGCAGGCCCGGGAAGTACGTGTTGACGATCGTGTAGTTGAACACGATGCACGCGAAGCCGACGATGCTCAGCCACGCGGCGCGGGCACCGGTCCAGCCGCGGGTGGCGCGGGCGTGCAGGTACGCCGCGTAGACCACCCAGATCACGAAGGTCCAGACCTCCTTGGTGTCCCAGTTCCAGTAGCGGCCCCACGCGGCCTCGGCCCAGATGGCGCCGGCGATCAGCGTGAAGGTCCACATGACGAAGCCGACGGCGTTGAGGCGGTAGGACCAGTTCTCGAGCCCCTGCGCGGCCGGCACGAGGCGCAGGAACGCCCACGAGCGCTCGCCCGCCGCAGCGCGCTTCTCCGCGCGGTCCTGCAGCAGCTGCAGCACGGACATCGCGGCGGTCAGCGCGAACAGCGAGCTGGCAAGCACGGCGATGGATACGTGGATGACGAGCCACGGCGTCTGCAGCGGCGGCTGGAGGTGGCCCACCGGCGTCGGGAAGCCCATGGTGGCCGCGCACATCATCGCCACGACGATGCCGGTGACGAACGTGCCCACGAAGCGCAGATCCTTGCGCAAGAGGAACAGCAGGTAGACGGTCGTGATCACGAGCGCGCCCGTGGTCATGAACTCGTACAGGTTGCCCCACGGCACGCGGGAGGCGGCGAGGCCGCGGGCGACGACGGCGAACGCGTGCAGCGCCCAGCCGACGGCCAGCACGGCCACCGCCACGTTGGCGACCGGGCGGCGGCCGCCGCCCGTGTAGTCCATGTCCTCGTCCACGAGGGCGCCGTCCGCGTCGACGCCGCGCTCGGCGGCGCCGGTCGGACGGGCCGCGTCGGAGGCGCTCGCGCCGACCGCCGTGGACCCGCCGACGGCGACCCCCACGGTCTCGCGGGCCGGAGCGGTGCGCACCTGCCCGCGCTGGGCCGCGAGGTCGGCCTCGAGGCGGCGGATGGTGGCCGAGGCGGTGGCCATGTCGATGGTGAACAGGATGAACGCCGCCGCGTACACGAGCGCGGCGATGAGCATGAAGAGGTCGCTGTACAGCGCCAGCTGCTCGTTCACGGGGGCCGTGGGGTTGAACACTGTCAGTCTCCTGATCGGGCGTCGGCGGGGGCGGCGGGGGTTGCCGGGGGGTTCTTTTACACAACTGCCGCTGCCCGAGAGCGCCGAAAAGGTTGGAAACGGGGGGTCCAGCGGGAAGAAACAGATACAGATGCAGCTAATTATACGTG